>NZ_NXLS01000004.1 GCF_003364315.1 Helicobacter ganmani
TGACAGAACCCGAAGCAATAAAGCAACCTTTTAAGAATCCCACTTCTTGCCCCACCCAAATATGGTCGCCTAGATAAATGCTTTTGCTAGGATTAAGGCATTGATGAGTTTTAAAATCAAAAATTGGGTGATGGTCGCTGCTTTCAAGAACAACTCCCCACGAAAACAAACAATCATCGCCAATAATACAATAGCTCTCACTCGTAATATTCAAAAACATATCGCTAGCACTCTGTCCTAAGGCATTCCCAATATAGCACACGCAATTTGTAAAAATCATAATCCTTCCCCTAAAACAACTTTTACCAATAAACACAAGTGCATTGCTACCTACAAAAGTAATTTGCGCATTCCTAAGGTTTGCCTTTTCGCTTAAAAACAAAATATTATTTTTGCCCATAAACTCTATTTTAGAATCCTTGCATTGCAAATCCCCATAAATTACATTGCCATTTTCCGCTTCAAATTTTTGCATTTTACCTCACTTTTGCTCTTCGCGCAAAGATTTCACAACATCAACTTCCCAAAAAAATTCCACCCAATCACTTGCTTCACGCAAAATAAAATCCGGCTTAAACTGCGCTGTTGGCTTATGAAAAATGCACGCGGTTTTAAAATCAATGCTAGAATTAACAGCACTTAAGATACTATAAACTTTCTCCATACTCGTGCCACTATCTACAATCTCATCTACAATCAAAATGCGCTGATTTCCCCCAAGTTCTGGAATATTTGAGATTTGAATCTCTTGTTGCACTTTATTAAAAAACGAAGAAGCATTAATCGTATAGACACGCCTTAAATCCAATGCAATTCCTAGAAAATGCGCCATTGTCAGCCCACCGCGCGAAATCGCCACAATCCCATCGGGATTAAAATCAATCTTATCTACTAGCTCTTTCATATCCTCTCTAAACATTTCATAGCTATAATATTGCATCTTTTACTCCTTAATATGCGTGAATTTCATTATACAAACTATCCCTCTCCACTGGCAAAAATCCTGCATTCTTGATTTGAGCAATCAATTCCTCCTTAGCAATTCCATTTGCGCTTTTGCTTCCACTTGCGCTTTGAATCGCCTCGCGTTGAATCGTGCCATCAATATCATCTGCTCCAAATTCTTGAGCTAAAATCGCCAAATTCAAGCCCAAAGTTGCCCAATACGCCTTAATATGGGGAATATTTGGCAACAAGATTCTTGCAATAGCAATCGTTTTGAGAATCTCTTGCCCACTTGGAAACTCCTTGACACTCAAAAAGTTATTTTCTTTTTGATAAACAAGCGGAATAAAGGCATTAAACCCTCCGCTCTCCTCTTGTGTTTGATAAAGGCGCAAGAGATGGTCAATCCGATGTTCCCGCGATTCTATATGCCCAAAAAGCATAGTAGCATTAGATTTTTTGCCCAAAGAATGCCAAATTTTATGAATTTTTAACCAATCTGTGGAATCCACTTTTCCTTTACAAATAAAGCTACGCACCTTTTCATCAAAAATCTCTGCGCCACCGCCGGGCATAGAATCCACACCATTTTCTGCCATTAAACTTAAAACTTCATGATAGGATTTACCACTAAGCTGGCTTAAGAAATTTACTTCCGCTGCGGTTAGTGCTTTAAGATGAATATTTGGAAATTCTGCCTTAAGCGTTCTAAAAAGCTCCAAATACCATTCTAGGTTTAACTTGGGATTGTGCGCCCCTACGATATGCAATTCTAGCGCACCTGCCTCTATGGAATCTTTGGCAACTCTTAAAATCTTCTCCTTATCCATTGTATAGACATTGGGATTCTTACGATGTGCAGAAAAACCGCAAAACTTACAAACATCTGCACAATCATTTGTTGGATTAATATGGCGGTTGGAATTAAAAAAGACTTTCTTACCAAAATAATCTTTGCGTATAGAATCCGCCATTTTCCCAAGCGTAAAAATATCCAAATCATAGAGCTTTAAAGCTTCTTTGGGTTCTAAAAATTGCTTTAAGGGATTCTGCTCACTCATTATTAACCTTCATTTTATTTGTGAATTTTAGTTTGCAAAATTATACAAAAATTGCTTTAACTTTCGTTAGGATTTGTAAAGTTTCTTCCATATAAAATACCAAAATAAAATTGCTTTTATTATCATTTTATCAAGTCTGTGAAATAATTATAATTTTAATTCTTAACAAGATTGGGAAATAAACTATGCATACAACTCGCGCTTTTGACTTACAAGATGAAATCTTTTTGGCAGATGATACACTCATCACCTCTAAAACAGATTTACAAGGCAGAATTACTTATGGAAATCAAGACTTTGTCGCTTTTAGTGGCTTTAGCGAAAAGGAGTTTTTACACAAACCACACAATTTGATTCGCCACCCCATAATGCCTCGCTGTGCTTTTAAACTATTGTGGGATTTTTTGGCATTGAAACTTGAATTTTTTGCTTTTGTATGCAATCTTAACAAACAAGGCAAAACCTATTGGGTTTTTGCAAATATTACCCCCTCTTATAATGAAAAAGGCGAAGTCATTAGCTACTATTCTGTGCGCAGACGCCCAAGTAAAAAAGGAGTGGAAACTTGCTTAGGCATTTATCAAAAACTCTTAGAGATTGAAAAAGAAAAGGGAATGGAAGCTGGAGTGCAGTTTGTGCTAAATTTCTTGGAACAAAACAAAATTTCGTGGGACGAGTTGATGATTAACCTACAAAACGAAGGGAAAGAAGGAGGCTACCGATGAAAATCTTTTTGCTTAGCGGAATCGTAGTCAGTTTGATAGGATTTATCGTAGAGGTTATTTTAAAAGGCGTCAGTATCAATCTTGCATTTTTTGTTTTAACCTGTGTTATTTTTGCATTGGCATATTTTAAGTTTAGAAAACGTGAGCAACTTATTCAAACCATACTACAAGTCTCAAGACTTTATCAACAAGGTAAATTTGAAGCGCGCGTTTTAAGGGTAGAGGGAGATATAGACCTCTGCACGATTGCTAATACCCTAAACAATGTTGCGGACAACTTAGAAGCTTTTATGCGAGAAATCTCCACTGCAATTAAATACTCCAATGAGGGCAAATATTTTCGCCTAGCGATTCCACAAGGCTTAAAAGGTGCATTTATCTCAAACATTAACGCAATCAACCACGCCCTTTTACAAATCAAAGAAAATGCAAAAGACAATATTTCCAATGCGCTCGCAAAGTCGCTTATGGATATGAGTTTGGGTAGCCAAAATGAAAATTTAACCAAAATTTCCTCTGATTTGGACGGCGATATGCAGCAAATGGGAATTGTAGATGAAAATGTTATAAACATTACAACTTCAGCCAAAAACTCCCAACAAGATGTCCTCTCCATCACACAATCTATTGACAGATTAACAGACATTATCAATGACAATCAAACAACAATAGAAAGCTTCACGCAAAAGTCCAAAGACATTAATTCCGTCGTAGAAATCATCGCAGACATCGCCAATCAAACTAATTTACTTGCGCTCAATGCCAGCATTGAAGCCGCGCGCGCAGGAGAACACGGAAGAGGATTCGCTGTCGTAGCTGATGAGGTGCGCAAGCTCGCGGAAAAAACACAAAAAGCAACCAATGATATTTCCATTGTTGTGCAAACAATGCAACAAGAAATTGCAGGAATCCAAGATAATTTTGGCAAAGTATCAGAATTCGCCAACTCTACACACAAATCTATTACAGACTTCAATGAAATCTTTAGCAGTATGGAATCCACCACACAAACATTGCAACAAGTCTTTAACAAGCTCTCAAGCAAGCTCCTTTTGAGTGTATCCAAACTAGAACACATTGTGTATAAATCCAATCTTTACTTGAGCTTTAATCTCAAGCAAGAAACATGTGATTTCCAAGAAATCAATCCGATTTCTAAATATTTAGACGACGAACATTCTATTAGCCAAATCGGAAATTTGGACATTACAAGCCTTAATAAAGTCAAAGCAACCTTGTTAGAAAACACCAATCAAGCCTTAGAAAAACTCAAAAGCCCGCTGACAAAAGAAATTGCCGAAAGCATTGTAAAAACTTTTGAAGATATTGAAGAGGCTTCCAAGCAAACCATTGCGCTTTTGGAAGAACATTAAAGGAGTCGTAGCAATCTATAATGTTGAAATCTTTTTAAGATTCCATTGCAAAGATTTCTTGATACTTGATTATAGATTCGCTTGGCGAGGACGCGTGCTCTTTTCCTACGAAAGGGCAAGATTCCAAAATCCCGCAGAAATCAAACTTCATCGTAGAATCTAAAACAAGAAGTTATATCCTACATACACATCAATGGAAGAAGTTTGACTTAAATCAAGTTTTGTTGCGGATTCCGTGCCATTGATATTAACAGAACTTTTTTCTTCGCCAAAATTCAAACGTCTTGCTTGGATTCCAAACTCCAACTCACCATTACCCAAAGCATAAATTGCGCCCGCTTTGACGCCATAAGTAAATCCCATATAATCAAGAGAACCCATTGCACTTTCTGCAATCACGAAACTTCCGCTATCAAATTTTGCCTGTGCCAAACCCGCATTTAATCCTAGCAAAGCGCGCCAATCTGTGGTATTTGGAATCTTTGGCGTCCAAGCAAATCCAAGTGTCAAAACTTGATAAGAGAATCCATTTTTTTTCAAATGATGTTCAAAATTCGCCAAGATTCTATGATTTTCACTCAAAAGATAACCTGCCTGCACACCAAATCCAAATTGCTTTTCACTCAAACTATGCGTTTGCGATTCATAGCCAGCAATATGCAAATCTGCGTCGGAATCGGACTTGCTATAACTCCCATAAATCCCCAAAAGACGATTGCGTCTCTCTTCATAAAGCGGGTGATAGGTGCTTTGAGGAGCGTAATATTCGCCACTTCTTTCATCATAACCTAGTCCAAATGACATCAAACATACCAACAGCAACAATCCGCGTATCATAAAAAAATCCTTTTAGCTTTTTCATTCTTTCTAGCAAAAAGGATTCCATAATGAAATCTTAAAGCAAGATTCTAAAACATAAATTGCTCCGCTAACACCTGTGAGGGCATATTAAACTCCTACAAGGACAAATCCCAAATTATTATAATTTTTATACCTTTGTTACAAAATCGCTAAAAATTTCTTTTTCTAAGCCACCAAAATTGATTTTCAGCCGAGTCGTCTTGCCCTCTTGCCTAACTTCTACTATCCTACCCGCACCAAGTATTTTGTGCATTACACAATCCCCCTTTGAAAATCCACTTTCACTAGAAGTATTGACAAAACTACGACGAATCGTAGGAGCGAAGCTGTTTTGCTTGGGCTGTTTTGCTTCCCCCTTATTACCCACTCCGCTTTCAGCTAAAAATTTAGAGGGTGGCAAAGTCGCCCGATTGCCCCTATAAAACCTTGAATCCACAAAACTCAAATAAAGCTCTTTTTTAGCTCTTGTAAAAGCCACATAAGCCAACCGCCTCTCCTCCTCTAGGCTACTATCCTCTCGCGTCATTGGAAAAAACCCCTCCTCAAGCCCAATCACAAAAACATAATCAAACTCTAATCCTTTGCTAGAATGCACACTCATACAAGACACTCCCTCTATACCTTTGCTCTCTTGGCGCATTTCTGTATCCTCTTGGTCGCTCCTTAATGCCAAATCATTCAAAAAATCCTCCAAATTGCTTAAGGGATTCTGCTTAAAAAACTCACGATAAACACCATAAAATTCCTCAATATTGCTTACCCTATCAATCTCCTCGTGGCTTTGCCCCAATGCCTCACAAAGCTTAATTCTTCGCTCAAATTCATCAGGGAAGTTTAAACTCGCCTCTTGGAGGTTATGTTGCAATTCTTGTAATGTGATAAAAAATTCCTTCATCGTTTTATAAGCCTTTTGGCTCAAAGTGTTTTGCACATCTTGCAGCCTCTGCGCATTTTCTTGCGATTCGTTAAACAAGCCAAAAATGCTAGTATTATATTTTTGTGTTAAAGTCAATAACTTGTCTATTGTTGTTTTTCCAATTCCGCGTTTGGGTTTATTAAGAATGCGTGTAAGCGAAAAATCATCATCTAAATTCACTAACACACGCAAATAGCTCAACACATCTTTAATCTCGCTTCTTTCATAAAATCGAATTGCTCCTACCAACACATAAGGAATCTTTTCGCGGTTAAACCCCTCCTCTAAAGAACGAGAAAGCGCATTGACACGAAACAAAACTGCAATTTGCTTGGGTGAGATTCCACGACTTAGCAAACCTTTAAGGATAGTTGCCACTCTACGCACTTCTGCTTGCTCATCACTAGAATGCAGAATCTCCACAGGTTTGCCCTTTTCCAAAGTCGTCTTGAGTTCTTTTCCTAAACGCTCTTTATTGTTTGCAATCAGTTGATTTGCTGCCTTTAGAATCGCTTGCGTGGAGCGATAATTTTTTTCTAGTTTAATCACTTTTGCACCCTGAAATTGTTTGCTAAATTGCAAGATATTTTGGATATTTGCCCCACGCCAACTATAAATGCTCTGGTCATCGTCCCCCACAACGCAAAGATTTTGGTGCGTAGAGCAAAGTTGTTTGAGCAGTAAATATTGCAAATGATTGGTATCTTGATACTCATCTACCATAATGTATTGATATTTTTTACTCTCATTTTCTGCAATTTTTGGATTTTTTTGCATAATTTCCAAAGGAAGCAGCAGCAAATCATCAAAATCTACCATATTTTTTTGCACCAAAAATTCCTGATATTCCTTATACACTTTGGCAATATGCTCATAATTTGCATTATATGCGTTTTTTAAAGCCTCTTGCGGAGTGATTTGAGAGTTTTTATAGCGCGAAATCTCGCTAATCACTAAAGGCAAAGGTGCTAAATCGTTATTAAGCTCTTTAATGATGCGTTTGCTATCCTCACTATCTGCTAAAATAAAATTTGCCTTGCGTCCAAGCTCTACAATATAAAACTTCAAAAACAACAAACCAAACTTATGAAAAGTGCAAAGCAACGGAGGGTGTGTTGAGAGATTATCAATCATACTTAAAGCACGTCGTTGCATTTCTCCTGCGGCTTTATTCGTAAAGGTAAGCGTCAAACAAGATTCCGGTGGAATCCCAACTGCATCAATCAAATAAGCAAGACGCGTAGTAATCGTTTTGGTCTTGCCACTGCCTGCCCCTGCGAGAATCAAAAGTGCACCATCAATGGTTTTGACGGCTTCAAGTTGCGCACTATTAAGCTGCTCTAAAAAAGAATCTTGCATAAAGCCCCTTGTATTTTGGTAAAAACAAAAAGGAAATTATACCAAGTAAAATCTTTGCATCAATGAATATTAAATATTAATATAAGAATAAATTATTTTTTGTTAAAATAAGATTCAAGATATTTTAAAAAGGCTCTAAATGATGTTACGTGATTTTACCAAATTGCAGACATTTATTGTTGTAGTCCAAGAAAAAAGCTTCTCCAAAGCCTCCGCAAAACTTGGTATTTCTCAACCTGCTGTAACACAACAAATCAAATTCATTGAAGAATATTACAATACAAAAATCATTATCCGCAAAAAAAATGAAATTCGCCTCACGCAAGAGGGTGAGATTTTGCTCCTCATTGCGCAAGAAATTCTTAAAAACTTACACAAATACCAACACCAAATAATGCAAATCATTCATTATGATGAACCGATTCGTATTGCTTGTTCTCACACAATTGGACATTCTATTTTTCCTAAATGTCTCCCTACTTTGCAACAAAAAATTTATTCCAACACACATTTCTATATTTCCACTTCCTTGCAAGCCATTAGGGATTTACAAAATAATCTTTGCAATCTTGCTTTAGTGGAATCGTATATTCCTAATGAAGAAATCATTTATCGTGAGTGGCTAGAAGATGAAATGGTTTTGATTAGCAATCTAAGCCTACCTCCGCGACTTATCCGATATGAACAGCTCTACTCTTATACTTGGTTGGGATTAGAAATGACAAAACAAGTGATTCCAGAAATTTATAAATACTTAAAAGCATTCAATCTAAACAGAGAACAGCTAAATGTTAAAATGCGTTTTGATAGCCTCAATGAGATTAAACAATTTATGCTAGAAAACAAAGAATCAAAAATACCTTATATTGCCTTTTTGCCTTATACACAAGTTAAAAGCGAGCTACAATCTCGCATATTTTTTAGCACAAAAGTCCCGGGCGTGAAACTCAAACGCAAGCTTTATCTTACCTATCTGAAAAAATACGCAAACCACCCTCTAATCTGCGCTATAGCAGAACATATTATTTTTAACACCAAAGTTTCATTAAATTAATTTATTGGATTCGCTTTTCATCATTGCAAGAATTGCGTGTGATTCGTAACAATCCATAGTTTTGCATAAGAACAAAATCAATAGACTTTACTTAAAAATTTTTTGATAAAGTCTTGCATTAAGTGAATAATTGGCTTGTAGCCACTCTTGAATGCCTTGAGGATTGTCATCAAATGTCCGCACAAGATTCCAAAAATCCTGCCCGTGATGAGGATAACGCAAATGCGCTAACTCGTGAATTATCACAGAATCAATGCAAAAATACGGCATTAATGCCAAGCGCAAACTAAAGCGAACGGATTGGTCTTTAACTCTACAACAGCCCAATTGACGATAACTCTTACCATAACAAATAGACTTTGGAAAAAGCTGCATTTTTTGAGAAATTGCATTAATATGCAAAGAAATATATGATTCCAAAGCTTTTTGATAAACCATTCTCAAAAGAGATTGGAGCTTTGACTTTGCCCCTATCGGATTCATTAGCAAATTCTCTTGCATCACCGCTTGCCATAATTGCATAAGAATCGCACAATCTCCCTCAAAGCCAAAATCTTGCAATCTTTTTTGCAAATAAGATTCTAATTCTCTATCAAGCAAAAGCGTCTCAAACTCTACCCACTGCCCAAACAAATAAAATTGATTCAAAGAAATATTCGCTTCTTGTTGCTTGATTGTGTCAAAATGTTTCAAAATCCATTGTAAATTTGTTGCGATAAATTCCTCACAAGCCCTTTTGCTAACATATCTTGGCAAATTCACAATCAAGGTAGAATCCGCGCAGAATCGCATTTTTAAATGCTTAAAATGCCTTTTTTGAACCACTTTCAAAACGAGACTTGGCGGAAAACCAGTAGGTAATTTAAAGTTTTTCAGCATTAAAGAGGCGCGAAACGATTGTTTGTAGGTGTAAGAATCTCAATATTATATTGCACCTGATTGTCCTTGATTCTTTCTTTGAAATATCGTTTAGCACCGGGGGAACTCTTGCGATAAAAATATTCAATCCCAAAAGCCGTAGCATAATTAATCCAATCATATTCCAAATCCACATCTAACAACTTTGCCTGCTCCACAAACAAACTATCCAGCGGGGCAATGGAATTGGCAATAAACATATTTTTTCTATCCCTCTCTTGCGTAATAGAAAGCAAGCTTGGATTGTAGTTGATTTGCGTAGAGTAGATTCCATTGGGGCGAATGCTATTATAAGTCAGCTGCGAAAGAATAATGCTAGAATTTGTAATGGGCGTATTCAAAAAGATTCTTGTTCCTTGTAAAGCTCCCCTTAATGCCTTAATTTCCTTTGGCAATTCAGAACCTTGTTTGAGGCTAAAACTTTTAGAAAGTTGTAAATTTTCATTTGAGGCTTGCGTGTATTGCTGCATTTGCTTACCAATATTCCCAGAATCATAAAAGCTTGCCGCACGAATATGGGGTTGAATCTCGGATAATTTTTTAATTTGTTCTTCATAGCTAATTCCACCAAAAATAAGATGAGAGGAATCGTTAGCATTGGACAAAATTTGAGATTTATGCACGCTTGGAATAAAAATAGACAAATCTGTGCGCATTGTCGCAAGATGATTCGCTCCCTCTTGCGTCAAAACTGCAATCACTTGACGATGTCCCTTAGCATATATTTTTTCTAATGCTGCTTGCAAATCCTCCAAAGATTCTCCTTGAGAGTCAAAAACTTCAAAGTTAAAACCCCCCCTTTGAAGCAAAAGATAACTCAAAATAGTATTCATTGTTGTGCTAGAATAACGTCCAATTGCTTTGCGTGGAAATAGCAAGGCAATATGAAACAAGGATTTTTGCAAACCCAAAAAATAAGGAATTTCCGAAATTTCAAGCTGCGATAAAAACTGATTAAGCTGTTCAATCATTTCTTTATTTTGATTGTTTTCATCAATTTTTGCAATAAAAGAAAAAACCTGTTCTTTTTCTAAAAGTTCCTTTAGGCAGCTAGTGCTACATTTTTGCGATTCCACATTCAGCACTTCCATATTTGGAAGTGGCAGAGGCGAAAGATATTTACCGCTTGCATTTGCAAAAGGAGGAATCACTAATGCACTGATAATGAGTGCAATCCACAGATTTTTTAAACCTCTTTTAAAATTGTTTTTTAATTGCATTGTTTCTCTTCCTTTAATAATTCTTTAAGGTGTAAAAACTCCTTGTGCGCATTGATTTTTAATTTTGGCTGCCTTAGGAGTTGGTTTAAGCTAAAGGTCGGAAAAAGCTTTAAATGATTCCATTTTAGCAATTTACCTTGCACATTTCTATAATCACTTCCATCTTGTGTAAGATAAAAATAAGCTTCTGCTCCAAGCAAAACAAGGATTGGGCTTTGTGTAAATTCAATTTGTTTGAGAAAATATCCCATACACGATTCTATGCAAATTTGTTGAGAATTTTGCGGAATCTCACATTTTAAGAGCGACAAAATAGAAACCTCTTGCAATCTCATATCAAAAACGCGTTCAACGATATTTTTCAACATTTGCGCACTTTTAGAAGCAAAACGTAGCTGCGCATCTAATAAAGGCATAAGTGAGAGAAAAACAAGCTTAGAGTTTTGATGGCACAATCCCGCACTTGGCGAGGAAGTTTTTTGTGCGCACAACTTGCAAGATTCTATTAATTGCCTCAAATCTCCTTGATTTTGACTTTGGAATCTTTTTTGTGTAGGCACTAAAAACTGCGGATTACAATAATCAAATCCAAAAGATTGCAATAAATAGAGCTTTTTTAGCAATAACGCTTGATGGAGTGTTTGCAAAATATCCCCAAATTTTTAGAAAATAAATAAGAATTATAAGACAAAAAGATTAAAATACAATAACATCAACAAGAAACCGAATTCTTATGTCCTTGCAATTCGTGGCACACGACTTACAAAGCAGCTGTGCAAGCTATGTGCGAAGCTATGCAATGCACGCACGCTTTGAACTGCAAATCCATAATTTATTACCGCTTCATTGCATTGTAGTATTTTGAATAACATAAGCTTTTAAGATTTTTTGTTCTTTGATAGGCTTATCTTGCGAATTAGTCGGAGTATATTCTATTTTACGCAAAGTTTTAAAACTCTCCTCTTTGGAATCCTCACTAATCTCGCCAAAAATCGTGTGCTTGCCATTCAAATGCGGAGTGCGCGTCGTGGTAATAAAAAATTGACTTCCATTCGTATTTTCCCCAGCATTTGCCATTGCCAAAATCCCCGCCCTATCAAACGCATAACCTTTTACAATCTCATCTTCAAAATCTTCTCCCCAAATAGATTCTCCTCCACTTCCTGTGCCACTTGGGTCGCCTCCTTGAATCATAAACCTGCGAATCACGCGATGAAAAATCGTGCCATTATAATAGCCTTCGTTGGTATGTGTAACAAAATTTTCTACCGCTTTGGGTGCAACTTGCGGAAACAAATCTAGCACAATCTTGCCCGAAGTAGTTTCCAAAACAACTTGAATCTTTTGCGATTCCATACTTTGCACATTTTCTTGTGCGCATAAGATTCCTGCGCACAACAAACTAAGCAAAAAGTGAATTAACGCTCTCATCTTTATTAATCCTTTTAATGACTTCAGCAAACAAAGGCGCAACACTTAAAATCTTGATTTTTTCACAATGTTGTTTTAAAGGAATCGTATCTGTAACAATCACTTCATCAATCTCACTTGTTTGGATTCTATCATAAGCCACTCCGCTAAAAACTGCGTGAGTGCCAAGCGCAATCACACTTGTTGCACCTTTTTGCTTAAACGCACTTGCTGCCTTTACCATTGTGCCCGCAGTATCAATTATATCATCAATAAGTATCACATCTTTGCCCTCAACATTTCCAATCACATTCATTACTTCACTTTCATTTGCCTTTTCGCGTCGTTTGTCAATAATGACAATGTCCAACCCCAAAAGTTTAGCAAAATATCTTGCGCGCGCCACTCCGCCAATATCCGGACTTGCCACAATAGGATTCTTGAAATTCTTGGAGATAATGTATTCTTTAAAAACAATAGAACCATAAAGATTATCCACGGGAATATCAAAAAAACCTTGAATCTGTCCAGCGTGCAAATCCATTGCAACAAGTCGCGTAATACCTGCACATTGCAACAAATCTGCAACCAATTTTGCGCTAATAGGGACGCGTGGGGAAGCTTTGCGGTCTTGTCTTGCATAACCAAAATAAGGCATAATGATATTAATAGATTTTGCCGAACTGCGTTTGAGTGCATCAATCATAATGAGTAATTCCATTAAATTATCATTCGCAGGAGCGCAAGTGGATTGAATCACAAACACATCTTTCCCTCGCACACTTTCACAAATACGAATCCCAATCTCTCCATCACTAAAGCGCGTTACTTCCGCTTGGGATAGCTCAATATCCAACTCTTTTGCAACGCGTTGAGAAAACTCTGGGTGCGCAGTTCCTGTAAAAATCTTGTAATCTTGCATAAGCTGCCTTTAAAAAAATTTCAAAGCACATATTATAGACTACAAACTCAAAAATTTTGCTTTTTTGTCTTTGCTTTTTAAAATTTTTGCTAAAATGTGCGCATTAAAATTTTAGGAATCGCAATGACAAATCAAAACCAAAAATACAGAGGAATTTTAGAAGTCTTAAAAAATAGCAGTTGTGAAGAAATTGAAGCCTTTGTAACCTCGCGATTCCACCAAAACCTTGCCTTTTTTCAAGCCGATTATCCTAATTTATTTGAAAGGCTACAACAACCCGCAAAAGAGTATCAACTTTATATTGGAAAAGAGGGAATCAACATTCTTAATTTTGCACAAAATAGCTTTCTTTTCCCTTTAATTGATGGCAAATCAAGTATGATAGAAGTGCATCAAAATTGCGCTTATAATCCTCCAATTAATGAGAAATGGAATCGTATTTATGGCACGCGCGCAGAAATGATGAATGAAAAATTTCCTTATAGTAGCATTTTAGTCAATGGAATCCTTGAATTTGCCATAGACAATGGCGGGGTTACCGCCTATCACTTGCCAAGTGATTTTTTGCCAAGCCTCAATCTCTTTGGCTTAGGAGGAGGGATTTTTTTGCAGATTTTAGCAGAAAACTATACGATGATTCATAATTTCTTTATTTTTGAGGAATCCTTTGATTTGTTTAGAATTGCGTGTTTTTTTGTGGATTTTGCCTTGCTTTTTAGCAAAACCGAACACAGAGCGGGTTATATTTTCTTAGAAAGCATGATGCACAGAGATTATATCAATCATTTCTTTTTAACGCGCAAAATCAGCACTTCTATCGTGCGCTTTGAACTGATGATGTATCAAACTCCGCTCAATCAAAGCGTGCGCGGAATCGTTTTTGAAATGCACTCACAAATCTTGCGCGGTTGGGGAACTTTTGAAGATGAAATGCGCGGAATCGTCAATAAACTAAGCTTTCCTCTTGCACCTATGCTTTTAGAGCCTAAACGCGTTAATGCTCCTATTTGCGTCATTGCAAATGGTCCTAGCCTTGATTTCTTGCTTCCTTTTATTAAGCAAAACCAACACAAAATGATTCTTTTTAGTTGTGGAACTGCACTAAAACCGCTTCTTAAGGCAGGCATTACTCCAGATTTTCAAATAGAAATTGAGCGACATGATTATTTAGATGAAGTATTAAAAGCCGCACCATTAGGAGAGATTCCATTACTTTGTGCAACCGTGTTGGACAAAAAGGCAAAAAGCCTTGCAAAAGAAATTTATCTCTTTGAACGCGACGGCTCAAGTGCCGCAAATCTCAATGCACCGCGTTTTAAAGTGCGTTTCACCGCGCCTTTGGTAGGCAATGCGGGAGCATCGCTTGCAAGTTATTTGGGGAGTGATGTGATTTTGTGTGGCTTGGATTGTGGATACAAAAAAGGTGCGAAAAAACACGCACAAAACTCCTATTATGAAGAGGAAGAGGCACGGATTCCAGAGGACGCCTACCCTGTGGCGGGAAATTTCAGCGAAGATATTTATTCTGACGCTCTTTATTCTCTCTCACGCACCGCTTTAGAGGAAGCTTTTAGGGCATTAAAACCCTTTAATATCCTAAATCTCAATGACGGAGCAAAAATCACAGGCGCACAAGCTGTGCATTATCAAGACTTTGAGCTAAAGCCTATTGACAAAGCCCAAGAGATTAAAAACCTTAAATCTCTTTTTAAAGACCCGCTTCAAGGAGATTTTTACACCAAAGAAACACAAAAGTATTTCTTTGAGATTCTTGCATTTAAAAACAAAATTCAAGACAGCTTCAAAGTCAAGGTAGAATCCAAAAAATCCCTTTTTATCGCGCTAGACAAAATCTTTGAAATCATTTCCAAAGAGGGACAAAACAATCCTTTTATTGGGATTCTATTTGGTGGGACTTTAAGCCATTTTCTCTATGCTATTGCCCTAGCAAGCTTGCATTTGCCTCATAACAATATGCAAAACCTTTGGCAAAAGGCACAAGCACTCTATATAGAGGGCATAGAAGCAATGATAACTTATTTGCGAGAAGTGCTTTTGTCAAAAGTGGAACACTAATTGCTTCAAGATTTTTATCTCAAATGTCAAAAAGGATTGAAATGACAAGAAAAACATCTATTTCATTAGTTTTAGCGGGAACGCTTTTAGCAGGTAGTTTATTTGCAGCACAGCAAATTGATTCTGTATCCACAAGTGAGACCATTAGCCCTATTGGCAAAGCAGGCAATACAGTGGTGGCAAACTCAAATCCTCAAAGCCCTTATGCAAGCTCACACGGAAGAAACTCTAACTCTCCAGCAGGTTTGCAAGGTATTGAAGTAGGAGGCGACGATATTGTGATTCCAAACGCGCCAATCATCACTCCTTCAAGCATTATTGAAATTAGCGCAATTGGTATGGGTGTCGCACCAGAATCTACACTCTCTCCAGCACAAGCTCTAGCATTAGCAAAACGCGCAGC
The DNA here is from genome assembly GCF_003364315.1 of Helicobacter ganmani. Taxonomy (NCBI): domain Bacteria; kingdom Pseudomonadati; phylum Campylobacterota; class Epsilonproteobacteria; order Campylobacterales; family Helicobacteraceae; genus Helicobacter; species Helicobacter ganmani. Next base: position 15,244 of record NZ_NXLS01000004.1, read on the forward strand.
AATCGTAGATGCTTACCGACAAATCGGTGAGAAAATGTATGGAATCCGCGTCAATGCACAAGACACCGTGCGAGATATGGTGCTTAAAAACTCAACCGTGAAAACAAAAGTATTAGCGGTGATTCGTAATGCAGAAATCGTAGAAACCGTTTATAAAGACGGACTTTGCCAAGTCAGTATGGAACTTAAACTTGACGGAAAAAGATGGTATCGTATCTTAACAGGCGAACAATTCTAAGTCTCGCTTTCTTAGGACTTACTCTATTTGTAGTTTTTGGGTGCGCAAAAACGCCCCAAAACATACAAAATTCTACCTCCAAAACAATCTTTTTTTCCACAAAAGACTTCAAATTCTATGATTTAGGATTTATCAAAACCTATCCTAACCACACAACTTTAGAGATTTTCAATGCAGGTGTTTTGCTACTTCAAATGGAATGCTATGCAAACAAAGTTTGTTTAAATCAGACCTGTTATTCTAAAGATTCTTTTATGCGGCGACTATTAGGAGACAGCCATTTTGATGACCTAGATTTACAAGCTGTCCTCTTGGGCAATGAAATCTTTTTTGGACAAAACAAACTCCCCAATGCAAGCGGTTTTACACAAAACCTCAAGCGAGGCAACCATTCTTTATCTTACCAAGTGCAGAGTGATTCTATCACCCTACACATTCAAGATTCACAAAAGCAAAAGAAATTCTCGCTAGAAATCAGCACACTACCCTAAAAGAATCCACAATGCAAATCTATCAACCCAAAAATGGCTATTGTTACAACAGCGATACACTCTTTCTCTATGATTTCGCACTTCCTTTCTTGAAAATGCGTCATCATCTCTTAGAAGTTGGTGCGGGTTGCGGAGTGCTAGGTTTATTGTGCGCAAGAGATTCTAAATGCAGACTAACAATGATAGAAAAAAATCCCAAAATGGCGGAGTTTTGCTCACACAATCTACGGATAAATCACACCAAAGCACATTTGATTTGTGCGGACTTTTTAGAATACGATTTCAACTCCCAACTAGCCCAAAACACAAAATCCCAAAAAACACATTCTACAACCCAAATAGCTTTTGACATTATTTTAAGCAATCCCCCTTTTTATCACGACGATGTGATAAAATCCCAAAATTCCGATATTTTTAGCGCGCGTTATGCCCAAAACTTACCCTTTTTAGATTTCGCTCGCAAAGTGAATTCCCTGCTCAAGCCCACAGGAGAATTTATTTTTTGCTACGACGCAAAAGCTATTTTTCATCTCTTTTGTGTGTTACATTCTTACAAAATTCGTCCAATTTGCTTGCGTTTTGTTTATCCAAAGCTAGATAAAAGCGCAACTTTGGTATTGTGTCGTTGCAAAAAAAATTCTAAAAGTCAATGCAAGATTCTGCCTCCGCTGATTACCCATATTGACTTAAATTTCACGCAAGAAGTGCTTGAGATTTACAAAAAAGCCAAAACTTGGAGTATCAAATGTTGAAAGATTCAGACTTTTCCTTTGGCTTTGATTCAAGCAAATGCGAACAATGCGGAGGCAAATGTTGCACAGGAGAAGCAGGCTATATCTTTGTAACACCGCAAGAAATACAAGGAATCGCGCAATTTTTAGGCTTAGAGTTTGACACATTTTGTCAAAAATTTGTCAAAAAAGTTGGCTATCGTTATTCTTTATGCGAGATTTTAGAAAGCAATGGTGCGTATTCTTGCGTATTTTTCAAAAATGGCAGATGTCAAATCTACCAAAAGCGTCCTGCGCAATGCGTGCGATTCCCTTTTTGGGATTGCTACAAAGAAGAATGGGCAGATTTATTAAAGGAATGTATCGGTGTGGTCAAAAAATAAACTTTTGATAAGTTTCAGTATTGTTTTAATTTTAGTTTTAGGGCTTGTAGGTTGTCTTAGGACAAATGATTTTAAATTCTCTTTCGTGAATACAAATTTTCCAGAAAACGAGGAAGATATTTATATTATGCAAGGTTATGCGGCACTAGATACACAAGACTTACAAAATGCCAAAGAATCCTTTGCCAAAGCTTACGCAATCCACCCTGACAAAAACTATCTAAAAGAGATTCTAGGGATTCTAGTCGCGCAACAAGATTTTGAAAACGCCAAAAAACAAGCGTATGAATATCTAGCAAAATACCCCAAAGACGACGATGTGCGCGGAGCATTAGTAGGGATTCTTACAAGCACCAAAAGTTTTGATGAGGCATTAAAAGAAGCAAAAATTCTCATCTCTTATAATAAAAGTGCGCAAAACTACGAAACGCTTGCTTCTGTTTATTTCTTGCGTGAAGATTTTAAAAACGCAGCACAAACACTAAATCACGCCTATACACTCACGCAAAATGAAATGATTTTAGACAAACTAGGTGCAATTTATTTGCTATTCTTAAGAGAACCACAAAAAACCATTACACTTTATGAAACACATATCCGAATACACGGAATCTCTAAACTCATTGGCGAAAAACTTGCGATTATTTACACAGAATCCAAAAACTATCTTGAAGCGGCGCGAATTTATACGAATCTCTACACAACTTTAGGCGACCAAAATTATGCAAAATTCGCATTAGAACTATATTTTAGACTCAAAAGACTTGATTTAGCCAAAGCATTTTTACTACAAAATCCCAAAATTGACTCCCGCGATGAAATATTATTAGAAGTCTATCGTCTCCAAAAAGACTTTTCAAATAGTATCAAACAGGCAAAATTACTTTATCAAAACACGCACGATTTAAACTATCTTGCTTATTATGCAATGATGCGTTACGAAAATCTCAAATCTCACCCGCGCACCAAATTAACAGAAATTGAACGCGACTTAAAAACTGCTGCCCAAAGCTTAGATGACGCACTTTATTGGAACTATTTAGGGTATTTGATGATTGAACACGATTTTAAGGATTCTACACGAATCCACGAAGGAATGCAATATGTGCAACTCGCACTAGAGAAAGAACCACAAAATACCTATTATTTGGATTCTCTAGCGTGGGGATACTACAAACTCAAAGATTGCGCCAAAGCAAAGGAAATTATAGAACAAATCACACTAGAAGAACGTGAAAAAGAATCGGAAATCAACGCACATTACAAGCAAATTGCACATTGCCTACGCAAATAATCTTTGCATAAAACATTATATATAATATAAGGAATACATAATTCTATTGCGCAAATACTTTGCATTTTTTATTTTTTATGATAAAATATCTTTTAGCTTTGGCTGAATTCTAACCTAAAGTCAAAGTTGAGGTTATTTGATGGATAATCAATAGGGAAAATAGAAACATTCGTTTCAGATTTTTTCGCTTTTGATTTAAAATCAGATTGTAATTTCGAAATTCAATCAAGGAGATTAAAATGAAATTTCTAAAACTTAGTTTAGCAGCAAGTGTTGCTTTGGGTGCATTCTCTACTGCAAGTTTTGCTCAACCTTTAGAAGATGCAATTAAAGGAATTGATGTTAGTGGTTACTTAAGATACCGCTACAACAGTGATTACTATGAAAATAAAGGCTTCGCTAAAAAAGATGGTGGAGATGACACAAACACTCACCGCTGGAAAGCAGTAGCAGACTTCAAAGCTCCTGTGGCAGACAATGTAGCATTCAACTTCGGGATTCTTTACAACAATGAGCAAAATAATGTTCAAGGAACAGGTGGCTTAGGCACTGGTTTTGGTTCAGGTAAAGACGGAAGCTTTGGTGTAAGCACATTCAATGCAGTGATTACTCCTGATAGCACAGCTACAACTGTTATCATTGGTAAGCAAAGATTAGCTACTCCTGTAACAAATGCAGGCGATGACGATAGAGGAACAGGTATCCTAGCTCTTAATAGTGATTTAGAAGGCTTTACTTTTGCAGCAGGTGCATTTGACTCTTGGAGTATTGATGATGTTCAAAAAGGCTATCTCACAGGTGATAACACAGGTGGTTCTGTAACTAAACCTCTTTATGCTCTAGCAGGTATTTATGGTGTAGATACAGACTATGGACACTTTGGTGCTCAACTTTGGGGATTCTATATCCAAGATGCAGTAGATGCACTAGGATTTGGTGAATTAAGCTGGAATAATGCTACCTTTGATGTTGCATTACAATATGCAATTGCTTCATTAAATAATGATTCGGATTCTGTATTGGGTGCATTACATGGCTTTCCTGCTCCGGGTTCTGCAATAAAATCAGACATTGCAGAAGCAAACGACTTATTCGTTCTTAACTTAGGTGCAAACTTCGCTCAAGAGTATAATGTTCCACTAGATGTTAAACTTGGTTGGGTTACAAACTTCCAAGACGGAACAGCTGTTACACTTAATGATGATGGCACAGCATTCAAATACGCTGGAGCAATCTGGTGGCAAAATGCTGCAACAGGAATCAGCACTTCTGCATTATTACCAACAGGCGTGCATGGTTTCGGAACTGAGCAAGAAATCAGCGTATTCTATGGTGCAATCGGTTACACTATGGTAGATAACAGATTAAGAATCGGTTTAGATTATGTTTGGGGTAACAACGAAGTTACTTCAGGAAATGTAACAACAAAAGATACTGATTTCCAAGAAATCACTCCAAGAATCAGCTGGAAGCACAACAAAAACCTTACAATCAGTGGTTACTATGCTTACTTGATGACTGACGCTCCATCTGGTGCTCAATATGACGATGAAACTCGTGCAAGAGCAAGAGTAGAAGTCAAATACAGCTTCTAGTTTCTTCTTTGATGAGGGTTTCTCCCTCATCATCTTTCTTATTTTCTTTGCAAGGGCTTTGCCTGAAATAATCTATAATTTAAACAACTCAAAAGATTCAACTTCAATCCTTATGAACAAAGCGAAGCAATTTATCATCTTGTATAAATCAACTTTTACAATGGAATCTTAAAAAGCAAGATTCTATATCCTATGCAAAATAATTGAATATTTTAATCTTGCTTATGATAAAATTTGAATTTCCTAAAATATCACAAAGGTTAATAAATGTTGCGATTTGCGCCCTCTCCCACAGGAGATATGCACACAGGAAATTTGCGTGCAGCAGTATTTAATTATATTTTAGCCAAACAAAGAAATGAAAAATTTTTGCTTCGCATTGAGGATACAGACACCGCAAGAAATATTGAGGGTAAAGATAAAGATATTATGTTTTTGCTTCATCTCTTTGGAATCACTTGGGATAATCTCGTCTATCAGAGCAATAATTTTCCACATCATCGTCAGCTTGCCGAATATTTATTGGCACAGGGTAGCGCGTTTTATTGCTATTGCACCAAAGAGTTTTTGGAAAATAAACGCGAGGAAGCAAAGGCGCGACACGAAGCGTTTCGCTATGATGATTCTTGGGCAGAGCTAGAAAAAACAACGAATCCTAAACCTGTCGTGCGCTTGCGTGGCTCTCAAGTGGAAATGAAATTTGTAGATTGTATCAAAGGCGAAATTGAATTTGCACCCAATGAAATAGATAGTTTCGTAATTTTAAAAGAAGATGGAATCCCGACTTATAATTTTGCTTGTGCTGCAGACGATATGCTTTATGATATAGATTTTATCGTGCGTGGTGAAGACCATGTGAGTAATACTCCCAAACAAATATTGATTCATCAAAGTTTGGGTTATGCCAAAGAAATTAAATTTGCGCATTTGCCCATTTTGCTAAATGATGAGGGCAAAAAGATGAGCAAACGCGATAATGCGTCTAGCGTGCAATGGTTGCTAGATTCTGGATTTTTGCCACAAGCCATTGTGAATTATCTCATTTTAATGGGAAATAAAACGCCTTGTGAAGTTTTCACATTGCAAGAATCTTTGGAATGGTTTGATATAAGTAAAATCGCCAAGGCTCCAGCACGGTTTGACATTGATAAACTAAAATTCCTTAATCGTGAGCATTTTAAGCGGCTCTGTGAGCAAGATTTGGCGGTGCTTTTGGGCTACAAAGATTCCTCTATTGGCGCATTGGCAAAAATTTATTTGCAAGAGGCAAGCACATTAAATGAAATACGAGAGAAAATTGATAGAATCTTTGTCAAAAAAACATTGATTTTAAATCAAATAGAATCTTTGGATAAAAAAGATTTATCGGGGGTAGAATCCCAAAGCGCAGAGATTTTGGGATTTAAAGCAGAAATCTTGAGTTTGCAAAAAACTCTTTTGGAAATGCTAGAGGAGCAAGATTGGACAAGAGGAGAGTTTAACGCATTTAAAGAAATCGCAATGCAAAAAAGCACTTTGAAAGGCAAGAAGTTTTTTAAACCCTTGCGCTTTTTGCTTACCGGCTTTACGCACGGACCAGAATTAAGCGATTTGTTTCCTATTTTGCGTCTATATCTAAAAGAGATTGTAAGGAGTTAGAATGGTTTTAAGCACATTAATTGAAGCTCTTGCGCAGATTTTAAGTATGGTGATTAACATTTATATTTGGGTTGTGATTATTGCTGCACTGATTACTTGGGTGCGTCCTGACCCTTATAATCCGATTGTGCAGATTCTCTACAAACTCACAGAACCTTTATATGCAAAGATTCGCAAAGTCATTCCCACGCTAATTGGTGGCATTGATATCGCACCAATTATTGTAATTTTGGCATTGAAATTTATAGATTTATTTGTTGTCAAGCTACTTTTTGGCTTAGCGCATAGTTTATAAAGGGTGAGTAGATGAAAAATTTTTTATTTTTATTGATTTTTATTGGTTCGCTTTTTGCACAAAATGCTCAAGAAGCAAAGCAGAATCCAAAGCACACTTCAAGCAAGCAAACCACAACCAAAAAAGAACCCAAATCTACAAAGGCAACTCAATCCAAAAAGACAAACGCAACTCCAACGCTCAACCAAAAGATTACTTTAGATTATCTAAAAAAGCAACCCGCTGGGGTTTCGCGTGATTTTTATATTTGGTTGTTTTTGCAGCAAGAGATTACTCCACAAGAAGCAAAAGAAGCTTATAACCTTGCGATTCGCAAAAATGCAAAACTTTTTGGATTGTATTTTAAAAAAGGAAGCAATAAAACACTTTCGCGCAAAACAATTTGTCAGAGAATGAGTTTAGAAAAACTTTTAAAGGAGGATTCTAAATGTATTGCCCTTGCACTCACCACAAAAAAAGCAGAATCCTTAGATAAAAAAACATTGAAAAAACTTTCACAGAATGTGCAATCTCATAACCAAAAACTTGCAAAAAATTTACAAATTTTAGCCGCTAAAGACCCTTTTGCACATCTTATTACGCAAGATGCAAAAACTTTTGGAGATTTTTATTTTGCAATTTCACCAAGTTATCGCAATCGTTTAGACTTTGCAATTTCCAAAGAAACCTTAACAAGACTATTAAAAGAACAGAATGCAACCTTTAATCGCGCACTTAAAAGTTTGATTATACACACAAATTTAGATAACTTCAATCGCTCTTTAACTGCGCTAAATTCAGAAGAAATTTTGAGTGCATTGGACGCAGAAAGTGCATTTTATTTAGGTTTAAATGCAATGAGGTATCAGAAAAATCAACAAGCCCTTAACTTTTTTTTACATTCACAAAGAACTGCAAAACATACTTTCAATAAGAATCGTGCAAATTTTTGGGCATATTTAGCGAGTGGGGACAAAAAATACCTGCAAATCTTAAGTGATTCTAAAATGGTAGATGTCTATGTGCTTGCAAGCCTTGAGATTATACAGGCTGAACCTAAATTTACTCTTTTGTATGATGTGCCAACACAACAAAAAAATGCAAGTTGGAATTTTAAGAATCCTTTTGAATGGGAGCGCATTCGCGATTCTTTTAAGTCTATTAAAGGCAAAGACGCAAATTCTCGTCGTCGGCAGTTATTAGCGAAAGTAGATAGCGAAGAGACAAAAGCACATTATATCTGGCTTGCGCGTCAAAAAGATACCGAATATTTTTTGATGCCTTATAAGGAAGTTTTTTCGCGTTTTCCTCAAGACAAACAGGCTTTGCTCTATGCGCTGGCAAGGCAAGAAAGTTTGTTTATTCCCACCGCAATTTCTACTTCATATGCACTAGGTCTTATGCAGCTTATGCCCTTTAATGTCAAGGCGATTGCTAAGGAGCTAAAAGAAGAGGATAAGGTGGGATATTTTGATATGTTTGACCCTGCTGTGAATGTGCCTTATGCGGAATATTTTACGCGTCCGCTCGTGCGAGAATTTAACCACCCGCTCTTTATTGCTTATGCGTATAATGGAGGTCCGGGATTTACGCGTAGGTTATTGGGGAAAAACCATTTGTTCAAAAAGAATAATCCCTTAGACCCTTGGTTTAGTATGGAGATGATTCCTTATGAGGAATCACGCGTATATGGCAAAAAGGTGCTAGCGAATTATGTCATTTATCAAAAGAAGTTTGGAAAAGAGATTAAAATGTTAGATTTGTTGCAACAAAGTTTAGTGTATTAAATTAATGTGTTTGAATGAAACGAGTTTATTAAGAACTTTTTGCAAAATATTAATTTTAAAAATAAATTTTAGATTTTTTGGTTATAGTTTTGCAATCTTTAATATGCAATCTAAAGGATAAACGATGAATAGCCAAAATATTGGGAGTTATGGTAGTTTTTATGCTGTGGGTGTTGGACAAAATACAACAAATACCACTGCGGCAGATTCAACAAATGTTTCACAAGGGGCTTTGGAGAGTTCTAATGTAGATTTGACGCGCGAAATGACAGGGCAAATTGTGGCGCAAAGAGGAGCGGAGGCGAATGTGAAAAGCATTCAAACAGAGGATTCTATGTTTCAGACTTTATTAGATATAAAAGCATAAGCGGGTTAAAGTAAAATCAAGCGCAATAAAGGTTGATAAATGGTAGATTATGGGATTGAATATTGGGGAAAAGATGATTTTATTATTGAAGATGGGCAAGTAAAAGTCAATCATCAAAATAAGCCTGCATTGATTAATATTGTTAAGCAAGTGCGAGAAGATGGTTATCGTGGTCCGCTTTTGGTGCGCTTTCCCCATTTGATGAAAAAACAAGTAGAAAAAATTTTTACAAGCTTTGAGAGTGCTATTAAAGAATATCATTACAAGGGCAAATTTAAAGCAGTTTTTCCTATAAAAGTCAATCATTATCCTAATTTTATCCTGCCCCTTATGGAAAACACAACGCATCGCTGCTATGGTTTAGAAGCAGGAAGTAAATCAGAGCTAATTGTCGCTATGGCTTATACGAATGAGAATGCACCTATTACGGTGAATGGCTTTAAAGATAAAGAAATGATTTCCTTAGGCTTTATTGCTGCGAAAATGGGACACGATATTACTTTGACGATTGAGGGATTAAACGAGCTTGAGACGATTATTGAGGTTGCAAAAACGCTCGGTAAGCCTTATCCAAAAATCGGGCTTAGAATCCGCTTGCATAGCACAGGAATCGGAATCTGGGCAAAAAGTGGGGGGATTAATTCCAAGTTTGGTTTGACTGCAAGTGAGCTTGTAGAAGCAATTGCGTTACTACGCAAAAACGATTTACTAAACAAATTTACGATGATTCATTTTCATATTGGTAGTCAAATCAGTGATATTTCTCCGCTCAAAAAAGCCCTAAGAGAAGCAGGGAACATTTACGCAGAGTTGCGCAAAATGGGAGCAAAGAATCTTAATAATGTCAATATTGGCGGTGGGCTTGCGGTGGAATATGCACAGCACGAAAATCAGCAGAATCGCAACTATACACTTGCAGAATTTAGCGGAGATGTTGTTTTTACTCTCAAAGAAATTGCCAAAAACAAAAAAGAACCCGAGCCAAATATTTTCATAGAATCTGGACGCTATGTTTCCGCTAGCCACGCGGTGTTGATTGCGCCTGTTTTGGAGCTATTTTCTCAAGAATATGATGAAAAGGCGTTGCGCTTAAAGGAAAAAAATCCCCCTTTGATAGAGGAGCTTTTTGACTTATACAATACGATTAATGAGCGTTACGCAATAGAATATCTGCACGATAGCTTAGAGCATATGGAATCTTTGCTAACACTTTTTGATTTGGGTTATATTGATTTGCAAGATAGAAGCAATACCGAAGTGCTTGTGCATTTGATTATCAAAAAGGTAATTAAGATTCTAAAACACAAAAACCATAGTGATATTATTCGGATTCAAGAGCAAGTGCAAGAAAGATACTTGCTGAATTGTAGCTTTTTTCAAAGTTTGCCTGATTATTGGGGATTGGCACAGAAATTCCCTGTAATGCCATTAGATAGGTTGAATCGTCGCCCTACGCGTTCTGCAAGCCTTTGGGATATTACTTGTGATAGCGACGGAGAAGTGGCATTTGACAAAAATACTCCCTTATTCTTACACGATATTGATGTCAATGAAGAGGAATATTTCTTGGGATTCTTTTTGGTGGGCGCATATCAAGAAGTGTTAGGAATGCGTCATAATCTCTTCACGCACCCCACAGAATTTAGCGTCGTTTTTGACGAGGAAGAAGGTGGATATAAGATTGAAAATCTACTAGAATCACAAACAATCCTAGATGTGTTAGAGGATTTGGATTATGATACCAAAGAGATTGAACGTTGTCTTAAGCAGCGACTAGAAGAGAGCAAAGAGATTGCAGAAGACGCCAAAAAGGAAGTTTTGGGGCAGCTTTATGTAATGCTTAGTGAAAATGGCTATTTAAGAACAGTATTTAAGAGTGAGGGAGAAAAATCTTGAGTTATGCCACTACACTTTTTGGCACTATCAAAGAAGATTTTGCAGTGATTTTAGAAAAAGACCCCGCAATTAATTCTAAAATTGAATTGTTTTTTAATTATCCCGGATTAATTGCTTTGGTGCATTATAGAATTGCGCACAAACTTTATCATCAGGGCTTTAAAGTTGTAGCAAGAATCTTTATGGGAATCACGCAATGGCTTACAAATGTGGATATTCACCCTGCGTGTAAAATTGGACATAGAGTGTTTATTGACCACGGGCACGGCGTAGTGATTGGTGAGACGGCAGAAGTAGGCAATGAAGTCGTGATTTATCAAGGCGTAAGCCTTGGGGGAGTGAGTTTGGAACGCACTAAGCGACACCCCACGATTGAAGATTTTGTGATTATTGGAGCGGGAGCTAAGGTGCTAGGAAATATCGTCGTAGGGGCACATTCAAAAATTGGGGCAAATTCTGTTGTGATTCGTCCTGTTCCTCCTAATTCCACAGCAGTTGGAATCCCTGCAAAGACGATTATCAAAGGAATGAGCGATGACTTAAATAAGATTCCAGACATTCAATATCAGCTTTTTAATTATCTGCAAAAGCGTTTGGAATTGTTAGAATCTGTCGCACCCAAAAATATAGAATTTATAGAATCTCGCAAGAAACTAGAGACTTTGTATCAAGAGTTTTTAAAAGCAAAAGTTTAATCTCGCTAATGAGGATTTCACAGCTACACAATGAAAAGCCAAGACTTTTCTCGCAAGGACGATTAACAAACCAAGTTATTAGGAAACGCTGAAGCAATTTATAATGTGAAACCTCGCTCATTAAGATTCTATGAAAATAGAATCCAAAAAATAAAATTACAAAAGATTTGAAGTGAATTTTTAAAAATTAATAAATTTTATATATAATTTCAAAATTTTATTTTTAGAGGTGTGAAATAGACAACTTACTTATTATTATCTGTGTTTTGGCTATGGCAGTAGTTTCTGGAATTATTTTAAATAAACTCAAAATTCCCGCGATTATTGGCTACATTGTTACAGGAACACTGACGGCTTATATTTTTGGATTTCGCGTTGAGGATTCTGTGGATTTAAACGAAGCTGCGGAGCTTGGAATCGTGTTTTTGATGTTTATGATAGGACTTGATTTTAGCTTCAAAAAAATCACACAGATGAAGCAAGAGGTTTTGCTCTTTGGCGGGTTGCAAATTGGAATCTCCATAGCCGTATTTTATGCTATTTGTCATTATCTGATAGGATTCAATCTTGACACTTCTATTATTTTGGCGAGTGCGGTGAGTTTGTCCTCTACGGCAATCGTTTTAAAAAGTCTCAACGAAACAAATCAAACCAAAACTCCTTATGGAATGGCAGCAGTAGGCATTTTAGTTTTTCAAGATATTGCGGTGATTCCCATTTTGCTAATGATTAAACTTTTGAGCAATCAAGATTTAAGTATGAGTGAAATGCTGTTAAGCACAGGCGTTTCTGCGGTAATTGTTTTATTGCTTTTGATGTTGCCCGGGAGATTCCTTGCGCGTATCGTATTGCGCTCAAGTGCCAAGATGAAAACAGATGAAATTTTTGTCGGGACGGTGTTTTTAATAGTGCTAGGTTCAGCATATCTTAGTAAATACTTTGGCTTCTCTCTCTCTCTTGGAGCATTTTTAGCAGGAATGCTTGTCTCTAATTCACCCTTTAAACATCAAGTAGCAAGCGTTTTAGTGTATTTTCGTGATTTGCTTTTAGGAGTTTTTTTTATCACGATTGGTATGCAAGTAGATGCAATTTTCTTGGCAAAATATTTTATCGTTGTTCTCTTGCTTGTTGCTTTGATGTTACTGATTAAAACCTTGATTATGTTCGCATTTTTAAGCCTCTTAAGAAAGGCAAAAGTTGCAATGCGCATTGCTCTTTCTCTCTCGCAAATTGGAGAATTTTCTTTCGCTATTTTCTTACTTGCTAGCCAACATAAGATTTTAAATTTAGGATTAGATGGCGGAATTTTGAATGGGATTTTTGGAAGTGAGTTTGTCGCTTCTATTACTCCAAACGAAATTTATCAATTCTTAACCTTAATGGTAATTTTCTCAATGATTGCGACACCTTTTATCTTGGATAGATTAGATTTGTGTGTTAAATTTGCTCTAAAAATTTTTAGGATTCCGCTTAAGATTGCAAAAATTGGTAGCAAGGTTGGACTTAATCAAAAATCGCAGACAGAGCATTCCTATGAAGTTGTGATTTGCGGATATGGAGCTTTGGGCAAAAAAGTATTAGAGTTTTTTAGTGGTTGTGATGTTACAACACTTGTGGTGGATTCCAATTATGAACGCGTAGAAGAGGGAATCAAAAAGGGTTGCAATATTGTGTATGGCAATATCACGGATAAAATGATTTTTAGAGAAATTGGAATCCAAAAAACAAAAGTTGTCATCTTATGTGTAGAATCTCCTTTAGCAATTGAAAAGGCTTGTCGGCATATTATGGATATTTCACATCTTGTAAGAGTAATTGCCCAAACCGATGAGGAGACAATAGAGGCAGACTTAAGAGGAATTGGACTTTATGCAGTCATTAATGGCAGTCGCGAGATTGCAGAAATATTGGCAAATTCTGCCTTAGAAGCTATTAAAGAATCTAAAGAAATGGGAATCAATAGGGAAGAGGAGAACCAATAGACAATGAAATCTTATCCTGAAAATTTTGCAAAACTTGTAGAATCTTTAGAGAAACTTCCAAGTATTGGCAGAAAATCTGCTACGCGTTTAGCATATTTTTTGGCATTTGAGGATAAGTTTAGCGCGTTAAGTTTGGCGCATAATATTGAATGCTGTGTCCAACAACTACGAATTTGCGAGGAATGTGGTGGAATCTCCAATGATTTTTTATGCTCTATTTGTAGTGATAATATGCGCAATAATGGCGAATTGTGCATTGTTGCGAATCCTAGAGAGATTTTTTTGTTAGAGGAGAGTGGAGAGTTTTTGGGTAAATATTTTGTAATAGAAAGTCTTGAGAAATTGGATTTGAAACATTTAGAGAAAATCATACAAAAAAATCATACAAAAGAGATAATTTTTGCTTTTAGCCCAACTTTGGGCAATGAAAGTGTGATGTTGTATTTGGAGGATAAATTAGAATATTTGGGATTGCAATTTACCAAAATTGCACAAGGTATTCCTACAGGCGTGAGTTTAGAAAATATTGACCAGCTCTCAATTATTCGCGCCTTACAATCCCGAGTCAAAATTTAGGATTTTTAAAAGGAGAAATTTTGACAGAAATTGTGAATAATTTACATCTTTATATCATTGCGATTGGAGCTATTCTATTTATTAGTGTTTATGCGAGTAAAGTTTCAGAAAAAATTGGATTTCCTCTATTGCTTATATTCTTGATTTTAGGAATGCTGTTAGGAAGTGAGGGGATTGTTGGAATCAAATTTGACAATGCACTTTTAGCACAAGCGGTTGGTTCGGTTTCACTGATTTTTATTCTTTATAGCGGGGGATTGGATACGCATTGGGGACAGATTAAGCCAGTGGTTGTTAGCGGGGTAATGTTGGCAACATTTGGGGTTTTGATTACAGCAGTGATTTTGGCTTGCTTTATTTACTTGATGTTGGATATTACGATTTTAGAAGCCTTGCTACTAGGCTCTATCATCTCTTCTACCGACGCTGCAGCAGTGTTTATGATTTTTCGCTCACATCAAATCAGGCTTAAGCACAATATTAAGCCACTTTTGGAATTGGAATCCGGCAGTAATGACCCTATGGCAATTTTTTTAACGATTACAATCTTGCAATTAATCGTAATGCACAATGTAACTTCTGTTGCAGAATGGATTGTGCAGTTTGTAGCACAATTTGCGATTGGAGGAGCGATAGGCTTGCTTTGTGGTTATATTTTTCCAAAGATTTGCGAGCGATTAAATATTTCTCAACCCGGTCTTTATCCTTTGATTAGCATTGCGTGGCTTTTTATGATTTTTGGGCTTTCTATAACTCTTAATGGAAATGGTTATTTAAGCATTTATATTGCAGGGATTCTAACAAACAAATTTGCCTTTCCTTACAAATCTCATATTATTGCATTCCACGACGCGATTGCGTGGATGATGCAAATCCTTGTGTTTTTGGTGCTTGGATTGCTTGTTTTTCCTTCGCAGCTCCCAGAAATTGCGCTTCCAGCCTTGTGCTTGGTTTTGGTATTGATGTTTGTCGCACGTCCTGTGAGTGTATTTGTGTCTTTGGCAAACAGCAAATATAACAAAAATGAAAAAGCATTCATTTCGTGGGTTGGTTTGCGTGGAGCAGTGCCGATTATTCTTGCAACTTATCCTTTTGTGTATGAGTTGGAACAATCACAATTAATTTTTAATATAGTCTTTTTTATGGTGCTTGTGTCTGTATTGGTGCAGGGAACGACTTTGGGATTTGCTGCACGACATTTGGGTATCGTAGAAGAGGACGAAAAAGATTAGATTATAACATAAAAGCAGAAAATACATTTTTTTGTAATTCCATAGAATCTTTTGCTTTTAACCGACATTATAGATTTGCAAATGTAGGTAATTTTTCTATATGCAAATACACAATCTAAAATTACGCAAGAATAATTCCTCGCCTCCTTATTGTAGCAAAAATTTAGATTATTACTTAAAAATTAAATTTAATTTTAAAATTTAAGTTTAAATTTTGTAAAATTTCTTTTGGAATTTCAAATAAGGAGACAGAATGAATAAAATTTGCAAAGTTGAGATTATTACGCGTTCGGAGAAACTAAATATTTTGAAAGATTCTTTGGCTCAAAAAGGTATCAAGGGAATGACTGTGAGTAATGTAATGGGTGCAGGAAATCAAAAAGGTAAAACGGAAATCTATCGCGGTAATGAAACGACGATTGATTTGTTGCCAAAAATTCGCATAGAAATCATCACCAAAGAAAGCCTGCTTCAAGCAATTATTGAGGTGGCAAAAACGACTTTAAAAACAGGGAGCGCAGGGGACGGCAAGATTATTATTTTGCCTGTTAGCAATGTGATTAGGATTCGCACAGGTCAAGAGGGAGAAGATGCAATTTAATGTCCAATCTTAAGACGCAGTGAAAGGAATACAATGAAAGCAATCTTATTATTTTTCGGTTTATATGGCTTTGTCTTTGGTGCAGATTCCGAAGTTTCTGCTGTGGATACTTTGTTTTTGATAGGGTGTTCGGGGTTGGTGCTATTGATGACGCCGGCACTTGGAATGTTTTATGGTGGAATGGTGAATCGCGGCAGTGTCTTGAGCACAATGATAAATTGTGTGGTGTTTTTTGCGCTAATTTGCATTCAATGGGTTATTTTGGGCTATACTCTTGCGTTTGGAGATGATATAGGGCAGTTGATTGGAAATCTAAATCATCTTTTTTTGGGCAATATCCAAGATTCTACGATTGGTTTAGTTTCTGAAAATCTTTTTGTATTTTTTCAAATGCTTTTTGCTGTGATTGGCGCGGCGATTATCACGGGTTCATTTGTAGAGCGTATGCGCTTTGGAGTGTTGCTGATTTTTATCCTTTGTTGGAGTACTTTAGTTTATGATGTTTTGGCGCATTGGGTATGGGGTGGAGGTTGGCTTATGAAGATTGGCTCTCTTGATTTTGCAGGTGGCGGTGTAGTGCATATTGCAGCAGGTGTAGCGGGGCTTGTAGGCTGTTTAATGCTTGGCAAACGCAAATTCAAAAAAGGAATCCTCCCGCATAGTTTGCCCCTCTCTTTTGTCGGCGCGATTTTCTTATGGATTGGTTGGCTTGGATTCAACACAGGAAGTGCGCTTAGTGTAAATTCTGTCGCAGTCAATGCGTTTTTGACAACAAACTTTGCAGTAGCAGGTGCGATGATTTCGTGGATGATTATAGAATGGACGAAATATGGCAAACCTACTTTGCTAGGCAGTATTACAGGGATTGTGGCAGGGCTTGTGGCGATTACTCCCTCTGCGGGATTCGTAACACCATTTTCTGCAATCGTGATTGGGTTTTTTGTTTCTCCTATTTGCTTTTTTGCCATTAGTGCGATGAAGTCTAAGTTTGGTTATGATGATACGCTTGACGCATTCGGATTGCACGGAGTAGGAGGGATTTGGGGTGGAATCGCAACAGGACTTTTTGCGACAAGCTCGGTTAATGAAATCGTAAGCAAGGAAGCTGCAGGTGAGGGTTTGCTATATGGCGGAGATTGGAGTTTGCTCTGCGTGCAGATTGTCGCAATTATCGCGTGCTTCGCGCTTTCGGCTGTGGTTAGTTTTGTGGTGCTAAAAATAATGAGTGTTTTTGTGCTCTTGCGTGTAGAGGAAGTGCAAGAGGAAAATGGTTTAGACCAGTCTTTACACGGAGAAATTGCCTACCGATAGGGGTTTATTTATAGAATCTCGCAAGGATAACCTTTATCCTCTCTCTCACAAATGCAGTGAAGCAACCCATAACCCGCATACTTATAGCTTCATTCTATCGCCCTTGCGAGAAATTGCTAAATGCAACTTTCACAACAATCTATAATTCCGTATAAATTAACCTTTACAATGGAATTTAAAAAGCGAGATTCTGTATTACAAATTGTTTCATCTCCCAATAAATACAAAATTATCCCAAAATTTCCAATTTTTAAGCAATCTCTTTTGCTTGGCATTATAAACTTTTATTTTCAAACAAAAGGAATCTCAAATGCAATGGAATCGCTTTGACACACGTTGGACACTCTCACTTTTTGGCACTGCAGTAGGTGCTGGAATATTGTTTTTACCTATTCGCGCAGGCACTGGAGGATTCTATCCTGTGGTGTTAATGAGTTTTCTCATCTTTCCTATGGTGTGGCTCTCACACCGCGCACTTAGTCGCTTCGTCAATGAATCCAAAAATACAGAACACGACATTACACACGCGGCAGAGGAATATTGGGGACGCGGAATCAGTTTTTTTATCACACTTCTTTATTTCTTTGCGATTTATCCTATTTGTCTTGCCTATGGAGTGGGCATTACCAACACTTTTGCAAGTTTTTTCGTTCATCAGCTAAACCTTATTAGTCTTTATGACCCAAACACGATGACGCTTTATCCTCTTGCGCGTGCTGGACTTGCTTTTGTGCTCGTAAGTGCGATGATGGCAATAATGGTATTCAAAGTAGAAACAATTACCAAAGCTTGTAATGCACTCGTCTATCCTTTGTGTGCAGTGCTTTTCGCATTTTCTCTCTACCTAATTCCCTATTGGAAACTAGAATCGCTACAAAAAATACCAAGTTTTGAGGAACTAATCCAAGTTGTTTGGCTTACTTTGCCTGTGCTTGTATTTGCTTTCAATCATTCCCCTGCAATTTCCACCTTCACACTTAACGTGCGCAAAACCTATCATAACTCACAAGAAAAGGCAAATCAAATTCTCTTTCGCACCGCAATTTTATTGCTTGTTTTTGTGATGTTCTTTGTCTTTTCTTGTATTTTGTGTCTCAATGCGGAGGATTTCGCCCAAGCAAGGGAGGCAAATATTCCAATTCTTTCTTATTTTGCAAATCAATTCCAAACGCCCATTATTGCTTTAGGCGCACCACTTGTGGCATTTTTGGCGATTGTTAGCTCATTTTTTGGACATTATTTTGGAGCATTTGAGGGCTTGAATGGAATCATAAGAAAAGCCATTAAACTAAGCGGCAATGAAGCACCAGATCTCCGCAGTATCAAAATTTTTAGCACTTTATTTATGTATTTTACAATTATTCTTGTTGCTTATCTTAATCCTAGCATTTTGGGCTTCATTGAAGATTTAGGAGGTCCAATCATTGCAGCAATTTTGTTTTTAATGCCCATCATCGCAATTTGGAGTGTAGGAAAACTCAAAAAATATAAAAATCCCTTATTGGACGGATTCGTATTCATCACGGGACTTTTGACAATTACAAGTGTTGTTTATAAGTTTTTCTTGTAATCCAAATTCTCAATTTGCACTAAAGCAAGCGTGTGCTGTAAGGATAAAAATCAGCACACAAGAATACACACTAATCTTTCAGCGAAGAAACGAAGCAAATCCATAACCTTAGCAATCAAAAATACTTGCGATATAAAATTATAGATTGCCACGAATTCTCTTTTAATAACGGCAACAGGATTCAATATTTTTTTACAACAACAGAAATTAACTCGTAAATTGCACTTTCTAACATAGAATAGACTTTTTCAAAGCCGTCTAAATCCTTAAAATAATAAGGGTCTGGAATCTCTTTTCCTTTTAAGCCAAAATCTCCCATTAAAGCAAGTTTTTCTTTTGGAAAACCTAACTGCAATAAGTCGTGATAGTTTTGCTTATCCATTGCAATAATCAAATCAAAATCCAAATCGCCATACACACTAACTTTGCGCCCTTTAAGATGGGAAATATCAATCCCGTGTCGCTTACCTACCATAATAGAATGCTCGCAGGGTGGCTCGTCAATATGCCACCCACTCGTTCCTGCAGAATCTATATACAAAGACAATCCCGCTTCTTTTACAAGCTTCCTCGCAATTCCTTCTGCCAAAGGCGAGCGACAAATATTTCCCAAACACACAAACAAAATAGAATGAATCGCCATAAAATTCCTTAAGATATCTGCAAACCTCCCCTTAACTCTGCATTGCAATCCATTTTTGTGCAATTCTCACTGCATTTGTTGCTGCACCCACGCGGATTTGGTCTGCAACACACCAAAGATGTAAAATGCGTTTATCATAATTATCTACACGGATTCTACCCACATAGGTTTCGTCTCTATCTGTAGCAATAATCGGCATAGGATAAGATTTTTCTTGTGGATTATCAATCAATACAACACTTTCCGCTTTCCTCAACACTTCTTGTGCTTCTTTGGCACTCACTTCACGCGCAAATTTAATAGTAATAGCTTCACTATGACTTCTAAGCACAGGCACACGCACACAAGTCGCACTTACTGCAAAATCACTATGCATAATTTTATTTGTTTCATTCACCATTTTCATTTCTTCTTTGGTATAGTCATTGCCCAAAAATACATCAATATGCGGAATCACATTTAATGCAATTCTGTGTGGAAATGCCTTTGGCTCGCATTCCTCTAAGCTAAAATCAAAGAATTTTTGCATTTGTGTTACAAGCTCTTCCATTCCCTTTTTACCTGCACCCGAAACCGCTTGATAAGTGCTAACATCTACACGCTTGATTCCAAAGGCTCTATGCAGTGGCTCTAAGACTTGTACCATTTGGATTGTGGAGCAATTAGGATTTGCAATAATTCCTGTTTTCTCCCATAAGGCAATATCTTGTGGATTGACTTCAGGTACGACAAGTGGCACATCTTCTTGCATTCTAAAATGGCTTGTGTTATCAATCACGACCGCACCAGCCCTCGCCGCACTTGGAGCAAACTCCGCACTAATGCTTCCACCAGCAGAAAAGAAAGCAATCTCAATGTTCTCTTCTTCAAAAATTTCGTGGGTTAGCTCTTTGACTTTAATCCTCTCATCTCCAAACTCTACCTCTTTGCCCACACTGCGCGCACTTGCTAATGGCACAAGTTTGTTAATCGGCAAATTGCGCTCACCCAAAACCCTAAAAATTTCTTCTCCTACCGCGCCAGTTGCACCTACAACAGCAATATTAAATTTTTTCATTTTTTCTCCTTTAGAGTTTAATATTATAACGTTCCATTTTGCTTAAAAGCAACTCTTTTTTGAATCCCAATAACCCTGCTGCACTATCTACATCAGAATCACTCGCCTTAAGAGCTTCATAAATCAGCTCTTCCTCTAAATTAGCAATTTTCTTTTTACCTCCACTCTCGCGAGAGCTTAAGAACAAATCCTCTACCATAATCTCCTCTCCCTCACATAGAATTGCTGCGCGCTCTATCACAGAGAGTAACTCACGAATATTACCGGGCCAACGATAAGCAAGTAATTGTTCTTGCGCTCCCTTTCCCCAATGTTTTTTGCCTACGCCATATTGTTTATCCACTTGCTCTAATTTCCATTCGCACAGCGGAATAATCTCTTCTGCCCTCTCCCGCAAAGGTGGAATACGAATCGGAATCGTTTGCAATCTAAAAAACAAATCCTCCCGAAATTCGCCTTTTTGAATCTTTTTTTGAATATCTGCATTTGTTGCGGCAATGAAGCGAATATCCACCTTGATAGGCTTTGAACTTCCCAAACGCACAACTTCTTTTTCTTGTAAAACACGCAAAAGTTTCGCTTGCAAGGAAGCGGGCATTTCGCCGATTTCATCTAAAAAAATGCTTCCGCCATTGGCTACTTCAAACTTCCCAGCCCTGCCCTCTGTGGCATCTGTAAATGCTCCCTTTTCATAACCAAAAAGTTCAGATTCTAGCAAATTATCTGGAATCGCAGCCATATTTAGCGCAACAAAGGGCATTTGCGCTCTAGGAGAGTTTTGATGAATATAATTTGCAAACAATTCTTTTCCCACTCCACTTTCTCCAAGCAAAAGCACAGAAGCAGCGGTTTTGGCAGCTTTATTTGCGAGTTTAAGCGATTTTTCTAACGCAGGTGAGCTTGAGATAAACTGCTTATTTTCAGTGATTTTATCGTTTGATTTTCCAGCTTTTACTGGTTTCTTGCTTGCCTTTGCTATTACTTCTTGTGCTTTTTTAGCACGCAAAATCGCTTCCACGAGAGTTTCAATCTCAAATGGCTTCGTCAAAAAATCTTTCACGCCTAAACGAATGGAATCAATCGCCTTACTCAAAGTTGCATTCCCTGTGATAATGAGTGCCTCATAACGCCCATTTAGGACTTTTAAAAACTCCAAGCCGTCCATTTGGGGCATATTAATATCTGTGATGACTAAATCTATACTATCATCAAGCTTTTTAAGCGCATCTTTCGCACTTTTGAAGCTTACAACCTCAAATTCATCGTATTCCCCTAATGCAATTTCAAGAGATTTTCGCATATTAATATCATCTTCAACGATAGCTAATTTCATCTTTACTCCTTTATTGCTTTTATTGTCTTATTTATGTCGTGAGTGAGTGCGTAAATCGTTGCGATTCCATCAGCATACTCTATTTGTATGCGTGTCGGTGGAATCGCCAAATAAGTTATGGATTTGCCTTGTAAATTCTGCACTTGCGTGTTATCCTCTAGTCTCACTCCCCATTTTAAAAAACATTCTAAAATTTTCTCTTTATAGTCGCGAAGCAAAGCTTTTTCAGTTTTTGCCTCGTGGCTAATTGTGCATTTTTTATAAGGATTCTTTGTTTGACGCAAAATATTTGCGCCCACCATTGCAGGAGAAAAATAATATTTTTCGTTTAAAAGCATACCATTTCTTGCTGCAACCCTATAAGAAAAAATATATTCTGATGCCTCACAAAAAGCAGTCAAATACACTATCCCTAACAGAATCCTCCACATTATTCTAAATTATCGCCTCCAAGCAATTTTGCCTCTTCGCCCTCATCACCCTCTCTTACTTCCGATTCCTTTTCTTCTTTAGGACAACGCGCAATAGAGACAACCTTGTCGTCATCTACATTGACGATAATCACACCACTTGTTGCTCGTCCTGCCTTACGAATGCTTTGCATATCTACACGAATCATCTTGCCACTACTTGTAAGCACCATAAGGTCCATTTTTTCATCTACATTGACAACCCCTACAAGCTTACCTGTCTTACCTGTAAGCTTCATCGCAATCACACCCTTGCCTCCACGATTCGTAATTCTATACTCATTCACTTCTGTACGCTTACCGATTCCTTTTTCGCTTACACTCAAAATCTCTTCATTTTCATCTATGATTGCAGTCGCACCAATCACATAATCGTTTGGCATTTTGAATTTAATTGCTGTAACACCGCGTGCCACACGCCCAATTTCACGCACATTTTCTACGCCAAAACGCACACACATTCCCTCGTAAGTTACGACTAAAATTTCTTTAATGCTGGGATAGATGATTTTTGCTGTAACAAGCTCATCATTTTCGTCTAAATTAATAGCTCGGACGCCTACACTTCGGATATTTTTAAATTCACTCAAATTTGTGCGCTTAATGATTCCATTTTTGGTAAAAAACGCAATAGATTTATCCTCATTAAAATCTTTTGTTGTAATTGTTGCCATAATCTTTTCGTCAGAGCTTAGATTAATGAGATTCACCACTGCCTTACCAATTGCTGTCCTGCTCGCCTCTGGGATTCTATAAACCTTGAGCCAATAAAGCTGCCCTTTGTTAGTAATAAACATAATCGTATCGTGTGTATCAGATACAAAAAAGCTCTCAATAAAGTCGTCCTCGTGCGTATTTGCGGAGATTTTTCCCTTACCTCCGCGGTTTTGTTTCTCATAAGTGCGCACTGGCACGCGTTTAACATAGCCGCGATGGCTCATTGTTACGACAACAGGCTCATTAGGAATCAAATCCTCCATATCAATGTTCTCATAATCCTCTTCAATCGCAGTTTTTCGCTTTGTTGAAAACTTCTCTTTGGATTCTGACAATTCCTCTTTGATAATTGCATTTAATTTCGCCTCACTTTTCAAGATTTCACTCAATCGTGCAATCTCCTTTAAAAGCTCCTGATATTCATTTTCTATTTTATCGCGCTCTAAGCCTGTTAATCTTTGCAAACGCATATCTAAAATAGCCTGTGCTTGAATCTCACTTAGATTAAACTTGCTTACTAAGCCCTCTTTAGCGACTTTTGGGTCGCTACTTGCGCGGATTAAAGCTACAATCTCATCTATATTTTCTAAGGCAACCTTTAAGCCCTCTAAAATATGCGCTCTAGCTTTAGCCTTCTCTAGTTCAAAAATGCTTCGGCGAATCACTACACTTTTGCGATGAGAAATAAAAAGTTCCAACAATTCTAAAAGTGTGAAAACCTTTGGTTCTTTGTTGTGGATTGCAAGCAAAATGATTCCAAAAGTAGATTCCATTGGCGTGGATTTAAAGAGATGATTTAGCACGATTTCGCTCATTGCTTCGCGCTTTAACTCTACAACGACTCGGATTCCGTCGCGATCGGATTCATCACGCACTTCAGAGATTCCCTCAATTACCTTGTCTTTAGCGAGTTCGGCAATCTGCTCTACAAGGCGCGCTTTATTAACTTGATAAGGAATCTCATCAATTACGATAATATCTTTGGTTTTAGTTTTTTCAATATGCGTTTTCGCGCGGATTTTAATGCGTCCGCGTCCGCCCTCATAGGCTTCGCGAATTCCACTTTTGCCATAAATAATCCCACCGGTTGGAAAATCTGGACCCTCAATAAACTGCAAAACCTCTTCTAATGGAGCTTTGGGGTTATCAATCAAATAAACTAACGCGTCTATAATCTCATCTACGCGGTGGGGCGGAATGTTTGTCGCCATTCCTACTGCGATTCCATTAGAACCATTAATCAATAAATTTGGCAAGCGACTTGGCAAAATATCTGGCTCTTGCAAAGTGTCATCATAGTTTGGCAAGAAATCCACGGTGTCTTTATCAATATCACGGAGTAACTCCTCGGCTGCTTGCGTCATTCTTGCTTCAGTATAACGCATTGCCGCCGCACTATCACCATCAATACTTCCGAAGTTTCCTTGCCCATCTACAAGCTCTAATCGCATAGAAAAATCTTGCGCCATTCGAACTAATGCGTCATAAACTGCGGTATCTCCGTGTGGATGGTATTTACCGATAACATCTCCTACGATTCTTGCACTTTTTTTATAAGCAACTCTTGAAGTAACACCTAGTTCATACATCGCATATAGAATCCTACGATGCACAGGTTTCAATCCGTCTCTTGCATCAGGCAATGCGCGTCCTACAATAACGCTCATAGAATAATCCAAATAGCTTTCTTTAATGGAATCCTCTATATTAACATTTTGAATATCTTGATTAAGTAGGTCTGACATTCCTTCCCTTTTCTTTATATTTATACTTGCTTGAAATTCGCGATTTTATCTTTATTTTACTTTAATCTTGCTAATGAAGCTTGAATTTTTTTAAGGTTGTTTGCAAAATTCTTTCAAATCTTTTTTATTTTTGAAAACTAAAGTTTCATTTTCTAATTTGCACAAAAAATCCAAAATTTCCTTGTGTGTTAGAATTCCTACTTTTAAGCTCTCACTTGAAGCATTGGGGAACTCTTTTACCTTTAAGCCCAAAAAATCATTTTCTATAAACAATGGCATACCTAGCATTTTTTCTTTTTCCTCTTTGGAAAAATCTAAAAAGTCTCTGAATGCGATTCTACTACGTAGAAATTCTGACCAATCTTGTTCGCTAAAATAAGAGATTTTCAAATTCTCCCCTAAAAGTGTTTGCAAAGAGGTTTGGATAGGTTTTTTAAAGAGATTAAAATAAGTTTTTTGGAAACTCAATTCACGAAAATTTGGTGTAGGCAAAATATTGCAATAAATATCCGTAAATCGCTCCACTTCTAGCACAGCTAAATCTAAATTATCATCTAATGCCAAAATTTTAGCGTGGCTCAAACAAGCAATCGGCTGTCCCAAAACTTCTGTGTGGTAGAGCGTAATCTCGTCTGCTTTTTTCTTATTAAAAACAATCTTCGCACTTGTAAGGACTAAATTATAATTTATCACAAAGCCATAGCCCTCAACATAGCTTGGTATATACCGATTGGGTTGTTCAAACTCTGCAACGACTTTGACGCTATCTTGTAACCATTGCGGATATTTTGCATTCGCACTCAATGCCAAAAGCACGATAAAGATAATTTTTGCCATACTTGTCCTTTTGCAATTTTTAATGCTTAAAATACTACAATAAAAAATTTAATTTTACACTAAGGATTTAAAAATGGAATTAAAAGAATTTAATCCAACACAAGAAGAATTTAACTCAATGCAATATGCAACCATTGCAACAGAAAAAGGGGAAATGAAATTCAAACTCTTTCCCAAAGAAGCACCCAACACGGTGGCAAATTTTACAAGTCTCGCCCAAAGCGGATTCTATAATCATTTAAATTTTCACCGCGTCATTCGTGGATTTGTCGCACAAGGTGGTTGTCCTGAAAATAACGGGCGCGGAGGACCGGGCTATCATATTAAATGCGAATTAGAAAACAATCCGCACAAGCATTTCAAAGGCTCGCTCTCTATGGCGCACGCGGGAAGAGATACAGGAGGAAGTCAATTTTTTATTTGCTTTGCACCGCAACCACATCTTGACGGAGAACACACTATCTTTGGACAAATTGCTCCTAACGATAAGGCAAGCCTTGCGGTGCTAGATTCTATCCAACAAGGCGATAAGATTCTAAATATTACTATTTCCGCAGAATAAGACATAGAATCGGCAATCCTCTGTGATTGCTCCCTTACGATTTTACAAGCAGAATCGCACGACAAAAATCACAAAGAAATATATTTTCAAGCACTTTAAAAGCTTTTTGAGCTATAATCAAAGCTTAAATTAATTTAGATTTTAAGAAATTTCAGGAATCTTTATGCCCAAAAATTTGAAGTTTATTGAGCCAACACGTCTTTATACAGCATTTTTTATACTTGTTGCAATCCTCTTGATTATTTTCTTTCATCACCCTTTGCTCTTATGGGCAGTGCTTGGAATAGCCTTTATCATTGGCTTTTATGAATCCTATAAACTCTGCAACAAAATAACTCCAAGCCCCCTATTCCTGTCCTTTGCGCTTATAATATGGTTAAGTGTCTATCTTTTGGAATCTCCGCTTGGTGTTTTTTGCATTTTGGTGCTTTTGGGAGCATACCAAAGTTATACTAAAAAGGGAGCAATAGAGCAAATGCTGCCCTTTATTTATCCTACGATTCCATTTATTTTCTTATATTTACTCTATTTGGACAATTCCATTAATGCCTTAATTTGGCTGATTGTCATCGTAGGGCTCACGGATAGTTTTGCCTATTTTGGAGGCAAACTCTTAGGAGGCAAACTTTTTAGCAATCCCGCTTTCTGCCCCACTTCTCCTAATAAAACCAAAGAGGGGGTGCTTGTTGGGGTTGGAATTGCAACCCTCATTGGCTCATTGATTGGGCTTGGGGTTTGTGGATTCTTTGCTTCTTTAATCCTAACATTTATTACAAGCATTACAAGCGTATTTGGCGACTTGTATGAAAGCTACTTAAAGCGCAAGGCAGGGGTAAAAGATAGTGGCTCTATTCTGCCTGGACACGGCGGAATCCTTGACCGACTAGATGGCTATTTCTTTGCTGTCATCATTCTTTATACTCTTTTACAAATTATTAACCTATGATTATTCTTGGTTGTAGTGGCTCTATTGGCGTCAATGCTTTAGAAATCGCCAAACGATTCTGTTTAGAAATTGAAGTGCTAGGCGCAGGAAAAAATATTTCTCTTTTAAACAAACAGATTTCAGAACATCACCCTAAAGCCATTGCGATTGCCGATGCACAAGATATTCCTAAAATTACTCCTGCATTCCAAGGAAAAATCTATATCGGCAAAGAAGGAATCCTCCAAGCAATTTTGGATTCTAAATCCAAATTAGTCCTCAATGCACTCACAGGATTTTTAGGTTTAGAACCGACACTTTGTGCAATCCATTGTGGCAAAAAAGTCGCTTTAGCCAACAAAGAAAGTCTAGTAGCTGGCGGGGAATTGATTGATATTTCAAAAATTATCCCCATTGATAGCGAACATTTTAGTCTTAGTTATTTGTTGGGATTCCCCAAAACCTCTCGTCCTTTTAGGAATCTCTACATCACTGCAAGCGGTGGGGCATTTCGCGATATGGATTTAAACGAGATTCCGCATCAAAATGCACTCAATGCCCTAAAACACCCAAATTGGCAAATGGGCAAAAAAATCACAATTGATTCGGCAACGATGGTTAATAAACTTTTTGAAATTCTAGAAGCCTATTGGCTCTTTGGAAACAAAAACATTGATGCCTTTATAGAGCGTAACTCCCACATTCACGCTCTTGTAGAGTTTTGGGACGGCAGCGTTGTGGCACATTTTGCCAATGCAAATATGCAATTACCTATTGCGTATGCAATACAGCTTGGACTTGGGTTACCTGAATCTTTTTTACATTCATTCCACACCAACAAAGCAATTCCAGATTCTATTATTTCGCAACTAGACTTTCAAAACAAAAATTATCAACTCCAAAAGATTGAAAGTGCGCGCTATCCCCTATGGAATCTCAAATCTGTATTATTGGAGAATCCTAAGCTTGGTTTAGTGCTAAATGCCGCCAATGAAATCGCCGTAGAAGCCTTTTTGCAAGATTCTATTTCTTTTGGCACAATGACACAAATTGTGCAAGATTCTATGCAAACCTTTAATAAAATCCATTTTAAAAGCAAAGAAGAAATGATTGCCTTAGACCAAGAAGTTAGGGATTATACGAGACGCAAACTTTAATTTTTCATTAGATATTTTCTTTATTATTTATTGATTTACATTTTTTTGCCATAATTTCAACATAAATTTTTAATGAGTATTGAAAAAATAAAACTTTTGCTCATTAAAATAAAAAGATTAAAGACTAGAATCCAAATAAAAAAGGAGATACAAAATGAATGCTAAAACTTTACTTTTAAGCACATTACTTGCAGGCAATGTTTTTGCCTTTGAAGTTGCAGAATTACCAAATATCCACGAGAGAGTAACTCCGGATATTTCACAAACAAAAATCTATTCTTATTACGATTCCATTAAGGAAGCCAAAAATGCAGTGGTAAATATTTCCACACAAAAGAAAGTCAAAGCACCCAATATTCAAGGACACCCCTTGCTAAATGACCCATTTTTCAAGCAATTTTTCGGAGATGCCTTTGGTGCGATGATTCCAAAAGACCGCGTAGAACGAAGCTTAGGGAGCGGAGTAATCATCTCCAATGATGGCTATATTGTAACAAACAACCATGTGATTGACGGGGCAGATAAAATCCTTGTTTCTTTGCCCGAAAGCAACAAAGAATACGAAGCCAAAGTGATTGGTAAAGATTCCAAAAGTGATTTGGCTATTATCAAAATCAATGCAAAAAATCTACCATTTTTAAAATTTGCTTCTAGCAATGATTTACAAGTAGGCGATGTTGTCTTTGCGATTGGAAATCCTTTTGGTGTGGGCGAAAGTATTACGCAGGGTATTATTTCTGCACTCAACAAAAATGGAATCGGAATCAATGATTATGAAAATTTTATCCAAACAGACGCCTCTATTAATCCGGGTAATAGCGGTGGCGCACTTGTAGATAGTCGCGGGGGCTTGATTGGAATCAATACCGCAATTCTTTCTCGCACAGGTGGAAATCACGGAATCGGATTTGCGATTCCCTCTGAAATGGTAAAAAAAATCTCCAAAGCCTTAATTGAAGATGGAGTGATTGAGCGCGGATATTTGGGTGTGAGCATTCAAGATGTCAGTGGAGACTTACAAGAGGTTTATAAAAATCAAAAGGGTGCAGTTGTCATTGCGATTGAAAAAGATTCACCCGCAGACAAAAGCGGCTTAAAGGTTTGGGATTTGATTACCAAAGTCAATCACAAGGAAATCAAGGGTGCAGCGGATTTAAAAAACATCATTGGAACTTTCAATCCAAAAGAAAAGGTAACACTCACAATCCTTAGAGACAAAAAGGAACAAACTCTTAGTCTCTCACTCGCCAAAGCACCCAACGAAGCACAAGTAAGCAATGTAAAAGAAAATAGTGGGATTGCTGGGCTTGAAATCAGTGCCTTAAGCACGGAAACAAAATCCAAATATGGAATCCCAAACAATGTTCAAGGCATATTGATTACAAATGTTCAAGCAAACAGCAGAGCAGAGGAATTAGGATTTAGCAATGGGGATATTATTATACAAATTGAAAGCTTTATCATTCAAGACATCAAAAGCTTCCACGAGGCTATGAATCGTTATAAAGGGCAAACCAAACGAATGTTAATTAATCGTGGTGGCAGAATCTTTAGCATTGTTGCGAAATAAAAAATCTGTGGGATTCTAGGTTAGAATCCCTATTCCTTGCAAGAGAATACCATAACAAAGTAAGCTTGGATTTTATATGTAGATTACAAAATATGGATTCAAGCCACAAGAGCTGTAGCTTATTAGACACTCTCTAGCATATTTTTCAACAAAACTTCGCTTTTGAGCCAATTTTCACGCGACTCCTCATCTAGTGATTCCAAGAAATTCTCGTCTAGCATATCTTTTAACTTTCTGCTATCAAGAATTTTTGCAGAATCCTCTGCGCTTGCCCCAAGATTGAGCAGAGTATCATTCAAAGATTCCCTATTAAATTCCATTTTAAAGCTCTGAATCAGTAGCACTTCTACACTGCTAGTATTAGCACTTTGTGCGGTTTTTAGGAAAACTGCTTCATTTGTGTTGTTAAGAATCTCATTTAAGCTCAAACCGCCATCAAAGTTACTATCTTGCGCAATAGAATGATTGATAAAATCACTCAAATTATCAATAAATCCTACTTGTTCTAAGAATTTCTTTTGCATTTCTACATTGCCACCAAACTGCTCTGATACAGAAGAATAGTTCCCATTCATCAAGCTCACAAGAGTTTTGAGATTCACACCCTCCTCTAAGCTAATCTTGCCATCACCATCTGTATCACTGCTAAGATAGCCCATTTTGTAGGCTGCATCATAGTAGAATCCCTTAACATAATCACTTGCGGATTCAAGGCTTCCAAACTGCTCTGTTAGCTTTTGTGCATTTTCTTGTGTCAATGGTACACGCACCTGCTTGCCGCTTACTTCATCTGTAAATTCTACCGCAAAAGATTCTTGTGTTCCGCTTGTAGTGGAATCCTGTACCGCAGATTCTGCTTGAATTTCCAAAGGATTATAAGCAACTTTGTCTTGTTCGCTTAGATTGCTTGGAGGCACAGAAGAAGTCGTGAAAATATGCTTATCAAAAAGTCCTCCACTTGTTCTATCTGCCATTTTTTTTGTAAGTGATTCGTTTTCTATACTTTGCTCTATGATTTGTTTTGATTTTTTGGCTTCCTCTGCATCATTGCTTGTTGCTTGTTGTAAAACATTAGGAATCGCATTTTGCTGCTTGTCTAGCACATTTACAGCGGATTTGAGTGCTGCATTTTGGGTTTTTGCGCTTAGTTGGCTTTGCTTTCTTGCTTCGCTAGATTCCGAACCCTCCCCGATACTAAGCGCATTAGATTCCCCATTTTCTGCGTCTTTTAAGCTTTTTTTGAGAGATTCTACATCTACTTCTTTAGCAATTTTTGCATCTACACTACCTTGTCTTTGCAGTTGCGCTATTGCTTCCTGAATTAATCTTTGCTTCTTAAAATAATCTTCTTGACTTGAAGTAATACTCAACCGCTTATTTTCGCCAGATTTATTTTCTGGATTGAGAGCTTCTTTCATCCAATCTGAATAATTCACACCTGCTACATAAGACTGCACACCAAATTGTTTTGAATATGAATAAGACATTTTATACCTCTTTTTTAAGAAAGTCTATCCTTGACGAAACTTTAATTCCTTATTTTTAAAACTTAACCAAGCAAAAAGTATTCCAAAAGATTTTTATTTCAAAGAAGCTTGAATCCTTAAGTAAAAATTTACTCAAGGATTCTTTATGGTGTATTTTTGGGATTATTGGAATTTTCCCACAGGCAAAACAACTTTGCCAAAATGAATATTCAATACAGAAGCCCCACAGCCATAAAACGATAATAAAGCAATACCAAATTCAGAATAAGCTGCCAAGCTATGTGCAAACCCAGATAGAATATTAAAGGAATCCAAAGATAAGCCAATAAACAAAAAATCTATCAAAACAAAAATGAGAAATAAAACTTTATGTGTTCTTAACGCGCCAATCGTCATAAATAGTGTAAAAATCAAATAAGCCACAAAAGCAAATCCCAATTGTTTTGCATCAGCACTACTTACTAACTTCTCACCAAAAACTCCATTTTGTATTAACCAAGTCATTCCCATTGCATACCAAAAAAGCGCATACGCCCCAAAAGCAGTTGCTCCAAAGGTATTATTATGTTTGAAATCATTGAAACACGCAATGAGTTGTGCTGTCGCACCAAGAAAAATTGCCCAAGGAATCACCAAAGAAACTCCTAAGGTAATTCCAAGCTTGCTAGAAGAAGCAACCAATGTAATCACTGCTAAACCAAACAGACCTAATGCAGAAGGATCTGCCACTAAAACCTTTACCTCTTGAACTTCTTTCATAATATCCTCCTAATTTTAGTTAGTGTCTTTAAAGACTAACAAATTTGCTTTTTCTTGTCAATAAATAATTAAAAAAGTTAAAAATTTCAATTAACAATGTTACTAATATTCATTACAAACAGCAAAAATTTTAAAGCAAATTTGGTTTAACTTACAAGGATACTTTTTGAAGTCTTCAAGAGATTACTCCCCTACTTCGTATAAATCCGTGCTTAAATATCTCTCACCAGTATCGCAAAGGAATGTTACAATATTGGCATTTGGATATTTTTTGGCTATTTCCCTTGCCGCCCATAAATTTGCACCACTTGAGATTCCAATCAAGATTCCTTCTTGCAACGCCGCTTTACGAGATTCTGCAATCGCCCACTCCACATCTACTTTCAAAATTTCATCAATCAAATCTGTTTGCAAAATTTTTGGAACAAATCCCGCTCCAATTCCTTGAATCTTATGTGCTCCGGGCTGCCCACCACTAAGCACAGGAGAGTTAATGGGTTCTACGGCGATAATTTTAGCATTTGGATTTTTTTTCTTTAACACCTCACCTACACCGCTTAATGTCCCCCCTGTGCCCACAGCAGAAACAAGTACATCTACTTTTTCTAGCGCGTTTAAAATCTCTGATGCAGTGGTTTCACGATGGCTTTTAGGATTAGCAAAATTTTCAAATTGTTGCAAAATAAATGAATTTTCAATTTCTTTATGTAATTCTGCTGCACGATTAACTGCTCCTTTCATTCCTTGCTCTTTTGGGGTTAAAACAAGTTTTGCGCCCAATGCCGCCATTAATCTTCTACGTTCAATACTCATAGATTCTGGCATTGTAAGGATTAACTTAATACCTTTTGCTGCACAAATAGACGCAAGTCCAATTCCCGTGTTCCCGCTTGTTGGCTCAATGATTGTAGTATTTTGATGAATCGTGCCACTCTTTAACGCTTCTTCAATCATACCAAGTGCGATTCTATCTTTGACCGAACCACTAGGATTTAAAAATTCGCATTTAGCATAAATATTTGCCCCTGCCTCATTGGACAATGTGCGCATTTTCAAAAGGGGAGTTTTACCAATCACTTCTGCAATGGAATGAATCACTTTCATTTTCTATCCTTAAAAAGTAAATTTATTAAAATAATAATTCTGTAATACAGCATTAACTGAATCTCCTTTAAGGCTTACTTATCATATTTTATTATTTCATATATTTTATATTATATTAAAAATTAAAATAAAATTAAAATAATTAACGATTTTACACAATTCACTAAAAAAGATTAAAAAAAATTTATCTAAATGTGCATAATTGAATGGAAAATTTTGTATTATTAGATTTGACATTACTAACAAGGGGAACAAATGAGTTTTTTTGAAGAATATAATAAATTAGTCAATGAGCGTGCGAAACAAAATATTCCACCACTTCCATTGAGCAAAGAACAAACTTTAGAAATTATTGAATTGCTCAAAAAAGGTGAGCATACAAAAGAATTAATAGAGTTGCTCTCCCATCGCGTTAATCCCGGAGTAGATGAGGCAGCAAAAGTCAAAGCAGAATTTTTAGATTCTATTGTAGAGGGCAAAATCAATGTAGAGGGAATCTCTAAAACATCTGCGATTCAACTACTTGGCACAATGCTTGGAGGATACAATATTCAACCGCTTATCAAAGCCCTAAAATCTAGCGACAAAGATTCCGCAAAAACAGCAGCAGAGGCACTTAAGCATACTTTGCTTGTGTATGATGCTTTTAATGAAATCGTAGAGATTTCAAAAAGTAACACTTTTGCAAAGGAAGTTTTGCAATCTTGGGCAAATGCAGAGTGGTTTTTAAATAAACCCGCATTAGAAGAAAAAATCACTGCAACTGTTTTCAAAATAGATGGCGAGACAAACACGGACGACTTAAGCCCAGCAGGAGATGCCTTTACGCGTAGTGATATTCCATTGCACGCACAAGCAATGCTAAAAAGTCGCACACAAAATGCTTTTGGTAGAATCGCGGAACTCAAGAAAAAAGGACATCCGCTTGTCTATGTTGGAGATGTTGTCGGCACAGGTAGCTCAAGAAAATCTGCTTGCAATTCACTTGTGTGGCATATGGGGCGCGAAATCCCCTATATTCCCAATAAAAAAGCTGGGGGATTAGTCATTGGTGGAGTGATTGCCCCAATTTTCTTTAATACTTGTGAAGATAGTGGTTGTTTGCCAATCATCGCACCTGTAACAGAGCTAAACGAGGGAGATGTAATTGAAATTTATCCTTTCAAAGGTGAAATCCACAAAAATGGTGCTGTTGTATCTAAATTTGATTTCAAGCCCACTACTTTAGCCGATGAGATTCGCGCGGGTGGCAGAATCAATCTCATTATTGGAAGAGGACTTACTGCAAAAGCAAGAGAAGCACTAGGAATGCCAAAAGAAGAAATTTTTGCTAAACCACAAACTCCAAAGTCTAACGCAAAAGGCTTTACATTGGCACAAAAAATGGTAGGACGCGCTTGCGGAGTAGAAGGAATTTTACCCGGAACTTATTGTGAGCCACTTGTTACAACCGTTGGTAGTCAAGATACCACAGGAGCAATGACAAGAGATGAAGTGAAAGAACTTGCATCATTAGGATTTAGTGCAGATTTTGTATTACAAAGCTTCTGCCATACCGCAGCATACCCAAAACCTGCAGATGTCAAACTTCACGCTAGTTTGCCACAATTTATGAGTAGTCGCGGAGGTGTTGCATTGCGTCCCGGGGATGGAGTAATTCACTCGTGGTTGAATCGTATGGTGCTACCAGACACTGTGGGAACAGGAGGAGATTCTCACACGAGATTCCCTATTGGCATTAGTTTTCCTGCTGGAAGTGGATTAGTTGCTTTTGCCGCTGTTACAGGTTCTATGCCATTAGATATGCCTGAATCCGTACTCGTGCGCTTCAGTGGCAAACTCCAACCCGGCATTACTTTGCGTGATTTAGTCAATGCGATTCCTTATTATGCAATCAAAAAAGGCTTGCTCACGGTGGAAAAAAAGGGCAAAAAGAATATTTTTAGCGGAAAAATCTTGGAAATTGAGGGTTTGCCAGATTTAAAAGTAGAACAAGCTTTTGAATTAAGTGATGCAAGCGCAGAAAGAAGTGCGGCAGCCTGCACCGTTGCTCTCAACAAAGAGCCTATTATTGAATATCTAAAATCCAACATTACTCTTATTAATGCAATGATTCAGGCAGGCTATCAAGATGCAAAAACATTAGAACGTAGAGCAAAAAGAATGCAAGATTGGATTGACAATCCAACTCTTCTCAAAGCAGATTCCAATGCCGAATATGCTGCTGTGATTGAAATTAATCTAAACGAAATTACCGAACCAATCTTGGCTTGCCCAAATGACCCCGATGATGTTGCTACACTAAGCGAGATTCTAGCAGATTCCAAACGACCACACAAAATTGATGAAGTTTTCGTGGGAAGCTGTATGACAAACATTGGACATTATCGCGCACTAGGGGAAGTATTGAAAGACGAAGGTATGGTACCCACAACGCTTTGGGTAACACCACCTACCAAAATGGACGCAAAACAATTAGTAGATGAGGGGTATTATTCGCTCTTTGGAGCGGCAGGGGCAAGGATTGAGATTCCGGGTTGTAGTCTATGTATGGGAAATCAAGCACGCGTCCGAGATGAAGCAGTAGTTTTCTCAACTTCTACTAGAAATTTTGACAATCGTATGGGCAAAGGTGCGCAAGTCTATCTTGGAAGTGCGGAATTAGCGGCTATCTGTGCATTATTAGGCAAGATTCCAACTAAACAAGAATATCTAGATTTGATTCCTAAAAAAATAGAAGGGAAAGAATCCCAAATCTACCGCTATTTAAACTTCAATCTCATTGAAGATTACACTTTAGTTTGATTCTATTTGGAATTTAGGAACTTTCCTAGATTCCAAATTTCTTATTCTTAAAGCCAACTTTTTAAATTTATGAATATTCCGCTTTCTTATCCTAAAATCCATAAATTACAAAAGAAAATTTTTATTCTTTAATTAATATTTTCAAAAGTCTATATAAGATAAAATTTTTTGATTGTCTTATCAATCAATGCAATACTTTCAAAAAGGAGTTTAAATGAAACATTTTATTGTCTCATTGTCATCAATCTTAGTTGCTTCCACTCTCACACTTAGTGCAGCTGACCTTCTTAGTCAAGCAAAAGATAGTGGATTAGTGCCACTACCAAAAGACCAAGCGGGCATAGAAGCTATGCTTAAAGAGTATGGGGTAAAGTTTAGTGCATTCTCTCAAGAAAAAGCAGAATTAGGTAAAAAACTTTATTTCGAACCTCGTCTTTCTAAAAGTGGTTTGATTTCTTGTAATACCTGTCATAACTTGGGCTTAGGTGGCGCAGACGGAATTTCTGCAGCAGTTGGACACAAATGGGTAGCCAATCCACACCATCTCAACTCACCTACAGTTTATAATTCTGTGCTAAACTCTGCACAATTTTGGGACGGACGCGCAGGAGATTTAGCTGACCAAGCCAAAGGACCTATTGAAGCAGAACCAGAAATGGCAACACCTGCGAAACTTGCTGTTCAAAAAATCTCTTCTCTACCAGAATATCAATCAGAATTTAAAAAAATCTATGGCAGAAGTGGAGTAACTTTCGATAATATCGCAGATGCAATTGCAACTTTTGAGCGCACATTAATCACTCCTTCTCGCTACGATGCGTTTTTAAATGGTGATGACAAAGCACTTAGTAAAGCAGAAAAAGAAGGTTTGCAAGTTTTCTTAGACAAAGGTTGTGCTGCATGTCATACAGGCGTAAATCTTGGTGGAAGTATGCAATCTTTTGAGGTCGCAGGAAAATATAAATTTGCGGATTTAGGAGATTTCAAAGGGGATGCAAATGGTATGGTTAAAACACCTACTTTAAGAAATATTGCTGAAACTGCGCCTTACTTCCATAATGGAGCAATTTGGAGCTTAACTGACGCAATCAAAGAAATGGGGAGCATTCAACTTGGAATCAATATCAGCAACAAAGAAGCTAAACAAATTGCAACTTTCTTGCAAAGCCTAAGCGGTGAAAAACCACAAGTTATTTATCCACAACTACCTATTGCTACAGATAAAACACCTAAACCAGAATTATAATTTGCGATTCTTGCTTTCAAGCCAAAATAACTTTGGCTTGAAACTTTTATGCTTAAGGTCAATCCCTTTTATTTATAATCTACGCGTGTCAAAAATAATCCATTGGGTGCGACAGGGATTCTATAAATTTTTTTACCCATTAATTGTGCCTTAAGCTCCTCTAAACCCAAATGCCCTTTATCAATTTCTAGCAAAAATCCAACCATTAAACGAATCTGCGAGCGCAAGAATCCATTTCCCCAAAAAGACAAAATCCAAAAATGCCTCCTCTCTAGCAACCTTGTCCTATATATTGTGCGCACACTCCGCCCTTTTATTTCCTTGTATTTTGCTTTGTATTCTTTGCATTGGAGGTTTATATCCTCATCGCCACAACCGCCCACTTTCATAAAAGCCCTAAAATCATAAGTGCCCACAAGAATCTCTAAAGCTTGTTTGAATAATGCAACATTTTGAATAGAATAAGGCAAACTAAAAGCATTTAAAAAGGGAGAATTTTGCTTGCTTAACACATAACAATATCCTCTTCTTTTAGCAGAGAATCGCGCATTAAAATCCTCCGAAACAATCCAAATTTGCTTGATTTTAATAAAGGGGAAAAGTTTTGCGTTCAAATGCTGTTTCAAAAGCTCCAAATTGTGCCAATAAGATGGAATCTCTAAAGAAATCACTTGCGCACTTGCATGCACTCCCTTATCTGTGCGCCCACTTCCAACAAAATTACTAAAGATTCCAACACTCTGCAATGCAGCTTCTATTGTTCCACTAACACTCAAAACATCTTTTTGGCTTTGAAACCCAAAAAATGCCCCTCCATTGTAAGCTATCCGCATTGCAATCTTGATAGAATCTTGTGCAAAACCCATTCTTTTATATAGCTTAAATAAACTAATAGAATCGTTTAATATAGTGCCAATAGAGCCAATAACCAACCACTATCCAAACAAGTGGCAACAGCACAAGACCAAACAAAGGAATATAACTAGCGCAAAGATACATTAAAGCATAAAATAATCCTACAATCGCCATTGCCTGTAAAATTGTATAATTTTTCTGATAGCGAGGATTCTTGATGCCTAAAAATGGATAATAAAATAGACTCATCAAAGGAAAAAGAGAAAGCAAGATAGACATACTAAGATTCCTTTTTGTTTTTTCTTGTCTTTTATTAGAATAAAATGCTTGCTGCCAGTATTCTATCAGCCCTAACTTCGCCCCATCAAAAGCTTGAATCGCGTTTCTTAAAATCAATTGTTCAAATCCGATTCTCTCAAAATATTCACCCAGCTTACGATAAACCTTGCCATTTTCTAAAATAACTTCCATTGTGCCATTTGAATTAACGATTTTCGCTTCTTTTGCAAAGATTAATCCTTGATTTTCTTTGTTGTTTTCTTTTGCAAGGGATAAAAGCACAATATTTTCATAAACATTTGTGTCTTCCTTGCCTTTTTGCACATAAACAAGCCATTTGTCAAGCTTTTGTCCAAACTCACCTGCTTGCAGATTGATATTGATACTATTTTTGCGCTCTTCTAAAAACTGCCGATACGCCACATCACTTAAAGGTGTCAAGACTAACGATAAAATCAAAAGGCTAAAGCTAGCCAACAATGCAATGGGCAAAAAAATCTTAATAATCACTTGCGGATTCATTCCAAGTGCAAATAGAACAGGTAATTCATAATCAAAGCTAAGGCGAGACAATCCAAGCACGCAAGCAATAAAAAAACTAAGCGGTATCACAAAAAAAATCATTGTAGGAAGTGTATAAAAATAAAGGGAGAGCAATTCAAAAAAACTGATTTTAATAACAAAAGTAACGCTTGCAATGCGGATAAAAATTACTACTGAAGCAATAAAAAATAATACTAAAAAAATAGGAAAAAAGATTTGCGCAAAGCTGTGAAATAAGAAATTCTTGATTCTCAAAATTAATCCTAAAGATATTTAAAAAGTGTATTTTACATCATTTCCATTAAATTTTGCAAAAAAATTTAAGCACTCTAAAAGATTCATTCACAATCATCAAAAGACTTGTTTAGATTCCATCTTCTCTGATTCTTAAAAATATAGGGAATCTAGGAAGTTTATTTTTGGTATAGCCTTGATATTTATAAGTAATTATTGTGTCTATTTTAGGAGGATTGAGACGCATTGCAGAAGAAAATCCCGAACCAATTTTAAAATATTTCTTCTCTCCTAAAACCTCACCCTCACACCAAATTGCACCGATTCCATTAATATTTTTTCCTTTGCCTTGTGTATAACCTCTCACGATACATTCTGCGTCCGCAAAAGGTTTCAGCTTGTAACCAATATCAGAGAAAGAATTCCTACGCAAGATTACACCCTCCCCACCCTTGCTTAAGATTTCTTGATAATAAGATTCTAAATGTTGATGATTTTTTATGGGAATTTGGGGGATAATTTTAATATAAGGATTCGGAAAATCCTTTAAATAATTTTCCAAATAATTTAAACGCTCACTTAAAGAGCATTTTTCACAAACCCCACGCACATCAAAAACTTGATAAGTCATCTCTTGCCATTTGGATTCATCAGAGACAGAATCCCTTACAATACTTGAAATTTTTTCAAAGTGATTGTAAGTCAGCCACAATTCGCCATCAAGAACAAAAGGAGGAAAATTCACAAGCCAAAACTTCGGGACTTGAATAAGGTTATCTTTGCGAGTTTTTAAGTTTTTGCCATTCCAAATCCCACGCACGCCATCTAGTTTCTCACTCATTACAAATTGTGTTAATTCTCCTTTG
This sequence comes from Helicobacter ganmani, assembly GCF_003364315.1. Taxonomy (NCBI): domain Bacteria; kingdom Pseudomonadati; phylum Campylobacterota; class Epsilonproteobacteria; order Campylobacterales; family Helicobacteraceae; genus Helicobacter; species Helicobacter ganmani. Next base: position 55,099 of record NZ_NXLS01000004.1, read on the forward strand.
GAGATTAAGTTTTGTGCATAGGGTTTAAAGTGCGGAATCTCCGCATATAAAGTGAGATTCCAACCAATAAGAATAAAGAGAGAAATTTTTAACAGCTTCAAAATATCATTCTTTGGCTAAGAAAAGCTATTATAAACCTTGCTCAATCATTGCATTTGCAACTTTTCTAAATCCTGCGATATTTGCTCCAAGCACAAGATTTGTAGGCTCGCCAAACTCTTTTGCAGTTTCGCTTGCATTTGCATAGATATTTTTCATAATATTATGCAATTTTTTATCCACTTCCTCAAAAGTCCAAGCAGTCATTGCTGCATTTTGGCTCATTTCAAGCCCGCTTGTCGCTACACCACCAGCATTTGCTGCTTTGCCCGGACCATAACAAATTTTTGCATTCAAGAATTTATGCACTGCTTCAATTGTTGAAGGCATATTTGCACCTTCACTTACACATTTACAACCATTTTTAAGTAAATTATCTGCATCTTTTGCATTAATTTCATTCTGCGTTGCACTTGGAAATGCCGCAAATGCTGGAATTGCCCACAATGGATTAGAATCTTTTGGATATTCTTTTACACTTGTCCATTTTGCACTGCTACGTTCTTTAGCATAAGACTCTAAGCTCTCACGTCTTACTTCTTTAATCTCTTTTAATAACGCTAAATCAATGCCTTTTTCATCATAAATCATACCCTTAGAATCACTGATTGTTACAGGTTTTGCTCCAAGTTGTTGGAGTTTTTCTACCGTATAAATCGCAACATTTCCACTTCCTGAAACTAAGCAAGTTTTGCCCTCTAGCTCTCCAAAATTGCTATTTTTTAACATTTCTTGTGCAAAATACACACTTCCATAGCCTGTTGCTTCTGTGCGCACCAAACTTCCGCCCCAAAGCAAAGATTTACCTGTCAAAACACCCTCGTAGCGATTCGTTAGTTTTTTGTATTGTCCAAACAAATAACCAATCTCACGCCCACCTACTCCAATGTCTCCTGCTGGCACATCTGTATGTGCTCCAATATGACGATACAATTCATTCATAAACGCTTGACAAAATCGCATCACTTCTCTATCACTTTTGCCTTTGGGGTCAAAGTCGCTTCCACCTTTGCCACCACCCATTGCAAGCCCTGTCAAAGAATTTTTAAAAATTTGCTCAAATCCCAAGAATTTAATAATGCCTTCTGTTACACTAGGATGAAATCTCAAGCCTCCTTTATAGGGTCCAAGCAAAGAGCTAAACTCAATACGATAACCACGATTAACTTGAATCTCACCTTTATCATTTTCCCAAGTTACGCGAAAGTTAATTTGACGCTCTGGAATTACAATACGGTCTAAAACTTTATAAGTTTCATATCTTTTATCTTTTTTTAGTGCAGGCTCAATAGATTCCAACACTTCTTTAACTGCTTGATGAAACTCTACTTGGTCGGGATAAAGTCTTTGGACTTTTTCAATAACATCTTGTGTGTAAGACATTTTATTCTCCTTTTGTGAAATTTAACATCGGCATTGTATTAAAACTTTAATTAATATAATCTTATAGAATTAAAAATTTTTTTTAAGTTTTATATTTAATAATTTTTTTATAAGTAACGCAAAATCAACTCTTAAAACATTTTTACAATTCTTAAAGATTTTAAAATTGATAAAATTTATAAAAAATTTATTTTAGTTTTTTAAAAAACAGCCGATATAGTCAGTATTAATTTATAAAAAGGAGAAAAAATGCAAGCAAGTTTTAGTCTCTCTTCTTTGCAAGCCTCATATACTACCACGCAATGGAGTGCTGTTAAAGAAGAGCTTACAAACAATCAAGCAAATAGTGTTCCACAATCAACTATTAATCAAGACGCAGGAGGAAGCACGACTAGTATCGTAGCTAGCAACTCTTTGCTTGGTGATAGGTTGGGAGATTTTCAAAAAACTATTTTAAATCGGGCATTGAGTAAAATTTCAGAAATTCAAGATGAAATGATGAAAACTTGGGAACAATTATTCCCAAGCGCAAACAATAGCACAAGTTCATCACAAACCACAACAATCACAATGTCTGATTTGCTCTATAACAAAAACTTTGCAAGTCAAATCATAGGAAGTGGAATCAGTCTTTCTCAAGGATTCTCAACAAGTTTAGAGGTTTCAATCTCTGGTAAAATAATAGGAAGCGATGGAATAGAAAAAAGCTTAGATTTAAGCATTAGCGTTTCTCAAAGCTTTATGCAAAATCTACAAATAAGTAGCTCAAATGCTACCAAAATCCCTGAAGATGTAAATAAAAAAGTCATTGACCCGCTTGTGATTGATTATGAGGGCAGTGGCACAGAGCTTAGCGATACCAAAATGCGTTTTGATTTGGACAGCGATGGCACTCCTGACCAAATCTCCACACTCAAAAAAGGTTCTGGATTCTTGGCACTTGATAAAAATGGCGATGGTAAAATCAATGATGGCAGTGAGCTTTTTGGCACACAAAGTGGTGATGGATTCAAAGACTTGAGCATTTATGATTCCAATAATGATGGCAAGATTGACAAAGACGACCCAATCTATGACAAACTAAGAATCTGGACTCCTGATGCAAATGGTGAAGGACAACTTGTAGGATTGGGCGAAAAAGGAATCGGGGTGATTTACCTCAACGCCCAAGAGAGTCAAGAAATGATGAGGGGAGAAAATGGGGATTTATTAGGAATCAAACAAAAAACAGCAGACTATTTGCGTGAAGATGGTAGTAGCGGACAAATCCACCACATTGATTTGGTAAGCGAAAAAATTAAAGACGAAGCGGTGCTAAATCAAGCAACAAACGATGCGATTCTAGCAAATGGAGGACAAAGCATTTCTCAAATCCTTGCAAACAAAGCTTATCAAGGAATGGGCGTTTCTGCATCTAATTTGTCTCCAAATAGTATTATCCCAATGTTTAGTGCGTTAGGAAATGGAATCACAGGATTATTTGAACGCGTCCCTATGGCTAGTCTTACAAGCCTTGAAGTCAAAGTGTCTTTTAGCCTCAATTCCTTGCAAACTGCCAACAATGGCGTCAGTCAAGAAGCATCTAAAATTTGGAATGCGGTAGAGGATAATTTCAAAAAAATGGAAGAAATGAAAGAAAAAATGGAATCTGCATTTAAGCGATTTGATGAATTTATGCAGCTCAACCGCTTGATATTTGACCCACTAAAAAACAAAGATAATGTGTTTAAAAGCTTCAACTCAAACACTCTAGGAAAACTTCTTGCATAATTTCAAGAATCCCTTTGGGATTCTATGCAAATTGCCTTTTTCTCAAAATTTTTCAAGTCAAAATTTCCCCCAAACATTCTTTACTTTCTTGAAAGCCTATCTAAATAACTCCTTATCTTGCTTGAACTAATACCATTGCACAAATCCCATCTTTCTGCACTGCAAGAAATCAAACCGCCCACGCACGCAAAGCCTAACTTATAAGAGAGCGTGAGTGTATGATTCTTTCTTTTGCATTCATTTTTTACCTTAGACATAATTCACTAATGATAATTGAGAAATCTTGCCAATGCTAGAAAGCATTGCTTGATAACCAAGTGCAAGCGTTGAAAATTGCAAATAAGTTTCCGCAAAATCTGTATCAATCGTCTCACTGCGCAAGGTTTTCACTTGTACAATCAAAGCTTCTGTGCGTTCAATAGAATATTTAAACGCGTTGCCCTGTGCCCCATTTTTGGTATGCACTTTATTGATATGGTCTGCCAAATGGTCAAAGATTGCAATTGCATTTTGGATTCCGGGATTCCGCATAGAATCATCATAATTATCAGAACCCGGGCGATAAGTGCCATCTTCTAGCGCTTGGATAATCTTATCAATTTGTTGAAAGAAATTTACATGTGGGTCTTCGCCAATCACTGCATTATTCGCTTGAAAGGTCAATGCGGGGTGATTTGTTGTATTTGTATCTACACGCCCATTTGCATCTAATCTAAAGTTGCTACTTTCATCATCATAGAGCATAAATTCCATTCGTGTAGGTATGCGGTTTAAATCTTTTAACTGCAACTGCCCATTGACATCAAGACCAATCCATACATTATTTTTTGCCTGACTTAACATTGTCTCATAAGCAACTTTTTCAGCGGGATTGTTGAAATTAGCCCCCGCATTGAAAACTGCCGCTAAATCCCCCGGATTAGAATTGCTAAGATTCATTACCATTCCCAATGTATCGGCAAGTTGTTGATAAGTTACATCATTTGCAGGTGTTGCATTGCCACCCACTTGCGGAGGATTCCCATTTGCTTGCAAGATTGGAATCTCAATGCCTGCGATATTTTGCCCATTCATTTGCGCAGGAGAATTTATAATCATTACGCTTCCTGTATTTCTAAACTCTATCCTACCACTAATTGCCACTCCATTGACATCTTTAACTTCAAAGTTATAAGTGTGTCCATCAAGGCTCACTCCAGCAACTTCTGATAGCTTTGTTTCCATTGTCGCGTATTCATTTGTAGAGCGCACGATTTGAGAGACATTAGAGCTTAATGTGCCACCGCTACGAGAGAATCCTACTCTATCATATTCTACGCTATAATCATTGCGGAATCCATTTACAGGATTACCTGCTGCGTCATTAGCAGTCAAAGTAACACTAAGAGAGCTTGTTCCAATATAAGGCAATTCTTTATCGTCTTTATCTGGCGGATTCTTTTTGGAAACATTATTATCCACTACGATAATCTTGCCTTCTGCAAATTGCACATCTACATCACCATTTGCGCCATACACGCGCTTAATTTCGTCCATCAAATCTTGCACCGTGCTTGCAGGGGTAATTGCAAAGTTTGTAGGTGCTACGGCTGCACCCGCTGTGTCTAGTGCAGTGTTCCCTTCTGTTCCGCTAAGAGTAATGGAATTCACTCCATTTGGAAAAATATCACTCAATAAAGTGTTGGTTTTGGCGATTTCATTTGTATGCGTTCTAAAAGTCGTAGGAATCGTATGCACACGATGGTCGTTATAATCTTCTACTGAAGTAATACTTTCGCTAGAAAAAGTGCCGAGATAAGGACTTTGCACATAAGTATTTACCTTGACACCACTATTAAGTAAGCGGTCAATATCCGCTGTTCCTACACCATCTCCGGGCGGAACTGCATTGATGTCATTGTCTGGGTCTTGGTAGCTACTAGAAACCATATAAAATTCAATATTTGAGCGTCCGCCTGTTAAGTCTTTAATCTCAATTTCACCCCATTTATTCACCGTTACATCTACGACTTGGCTAACCTCTGTATTGCCAAACTCTCTTCCGATTTTGTCTAACAAATCCTGCACGGTGGAAGCTTGATTTTTATCCGTATATGCAACATCCATAGAAAATTTGGATTTAAATGCGCTCCCATCTGCTCTACGTCCTGTGATATAAAAAACTTCTGGTGGATTGTTGCTTGTATCTGCGTCGTTATCCCCCACCAAATCACGCAAAGTATCCGCCGCTGTAATATGCACTTCTTCACTCACTCCCGTTGGGTGATTTGGGTCCATAATTGCTGGATTTAGTTTGCTTTGATTAAACTTTGGAATATTCGTTGAAATCATACGACTCTTATCATTATCCGAACCAAAGAATAACTCTGCCCCTGTAATATTATAAGCAACAGAATTGTTAGAACCAAGCAATGCATTCAAGGTAGCATTATTACCATTATAGCTTCCATCGGCATTAAAAGGCATTCGCGTTGTAGCTGTGCCCCCAAAGATATATTCTCCACCCACAGAAGTATTAGCAAGCGTCAAAAAGTGGTCGCGGATAGACTTTAAATCCTTTGCAATCGCAAGACGCGAAGTCTCACTATGAATATTATTTGCTCCCTGCACCAATTTGGTTTTGAATTGGTCCATATTCTTGGTTAAATCACTCAAAGCAGTATCAGTATGCTTTGTATAAGTTAAGGCATTCGTTGCGAGAGCGTGGCTTTGACTCAAAGTTGTAAGATTATAATCCAATCCTAGAGTTTTGTTAAAAATAGAAGTTCCTTGATAACCATACTGAATCTTTAAACCATTCATCTGAGACAAAGTTCTATCCAACAAATTTTGGGTTTTGTTTTGTTGGTATTGCATAGTTGTATATCTTGAGCTAGTGCCGATTCGCATAACATTAACCTTTCTAAAAATTTAGTTTATTAAAAAATATAAAGCAAATTTTATTCCATATTGTTAAAACCAATGCGTCTAATAATATTATGGGATTTATTGGGGGGAGCTTTTTTCAAAAGTAATTGCAATAGAATTGACGCAATGGCGAATATTCTTTGGCGTAAATCCTTCCCCTGCAAAAATGTGCCCTAAATGCCCGCCACATTTTGCGCAAGTGATTTCTATTCTCCTGCCATCTGCGTCTAATTGCTCTGTAATTGCTCCTTGCAAACAATCGTCAAAACTCGCCCAACCACAGCCACTATGAAATTTGCTTGCAGAATCATACAAGGCTTGATTGCATTGTTTGCAGTGATAGATTCCTGTTTCAAAAAAATTTTCAAATTCTCCGCTAAAAGGTGCTTCCGTGCCTTTATGTAATATCACACGCTGTTCTTCTTTGGTTAATTTTCTATACATTTTTTTCTTTTCTTTCATTTTCTTGAAGTAATTTTTGCAAAAACTCTTCTAAATTAAATTTTTTGCGTTGATTCTCTGTAAATAAATGAATGATAATATCACCCAAATCTATAACAATCCAATCCGGATTCTCCTCATCAATATGGAAAAAACTTTCACCCTTTGCTTTCAGCTGTTTTTTAAGCTCTTCTAAAAGTGCCATTGCGTGTCGGTCAATCAGTGCTGTGGCAATTACGACAAAATCCACAAAATAATCTGTTTTTTCAAGGTTAAAAACTTCAATGTTTTCTCCTTTTTTTTCTTCTATGATTTGACAAATTTCTGCAATCATTTTTTGTCTATTTTCTTGCAATTTATTTCCTTTAATATTAATTCCAAAATAGGCTGTGGAATCAGACGAGACAACTCCACAAAATCACTACAAGCTAACTTATTGCGAATTTGCGTGGAACTTATATCCATTGCGCAAAATGGCAAAGTTTGAAAATTTTGCGGAATCCTAAAGCCTTTGCGTGGAATTATAACAAATTCTACATTGTTTTGAAGCCAATCAAAATTTTGCCATTTATGCAAAGATTCTACATTATCCGCACCAACAAGCAAATACATTTTGTCTTTTGGGGTTAGAGAATAGGTTTGTTGGATAAATTGCAAAGTTTGATAAGTCGGAATAGGAGCATTTTGACGCACTTCATAGTCCAATATTTCTATTTTGTCTGCCCAGACTTTCAAGGATTCTTTACATAGAATCCTAAGCCATTCTAGGCGCAATTTGGGAGAAAAATAGAAATGACTCTTAAAAGGATTTAAAAAATTTGGCACGAGGAATAATTTATCTATCTCCTTTGCATTTAAAACAGATTCTATAATGCGTAAATGCCCAAAATGTGGTGGGTCAAAAGAACCACCAAAGCAAGCAAACTTGCGCTGCATCTCTTTCCTTTGTAACAAAACCTCTTTTTAAGCTTTTAAAATGCCTTAAATTTAGGTAAAATTGTAGCAAAAACAAATGTAGAATGGAATGAATTTGGAATGGTTTGAAATTGCTTTGGTTTTTTGTTTTGGATTGAGTTTTGGCTCTTTTGCTAATGTCCTAATCTATCGTATTCCACATTCTTTAAGCCTCATCACTCCAAATTCTTTTTGCCCTCACTGCCAAAAAAGCCTTAAACTTAAAGATAAGATTCCTTTATTGTCGTTTCTTTTTTATCGTGCAAAATGCCCTTACTGCCTTGCTAAGATTCCATTTTATTATTTTTTCAGCGAAATATTAGGTGGAATCTTAGCAATCTTTTGCTATGTTTGGCTTGGCATTTTTGGGATAATTCTTTTTTGGCTTTTGCTGTGTTTTTATGTTTTAAGCGTTATAGATTGGCATTTTTTAGAGATTCCAGATAGTTTAAACTTCCTTAATCTAGCACTTGGGGTGAGCTATGGTATAGGAGAGTTACCTGCAAATTTACTTGGTATAGCTTGGGCAGAATCTTTACTCTTTGCTTTTTGCTTTATGGGGATTGCAAGTTTTTTACGGCTTTTTGTGGGTAGTTTCACCCGCAAAGAAGTCTTGGGAGAAGGAGATATTATTGTTTTTGGCACACTAGGGTCGGCACTTGGTGGAAATGGAATCTTAGCAATCTTTTTTGGAGCAAGCTTCGCACTTTTTGTTCTATTAATCCTTAAATACTTTCCCAACATCAACTCATTAGCCCTTGCGATTCCTTTTGTGCCTTTTTTGTTCTTGGGATTTTTTCTCACTCTTTTATGCCAGTTTTTTCAAATTCTTTAAAAGATTCCATTTTTCCCTTTCTAACTTTCAACGCAGTTTTACAAAAATCAACTTACAATAACAGCGCAAAAATTAAAAATTTTAAGGAAAATTATGCAAATTAGAATTTATTATGAAGACACAGATTGCGGTGGGATCGTTTATCATACAAACTATTTAAAATATTGCGAACGTGCAAGAAGTGAAGCATTTTTCAAAGCCAAAATTACGCCCTTGCAAGACAACATCGGATTTGTCGTCAAAGAAATGCAAATCCACTTCCACCATCCAGCAAAACTTGGAGATTTATTAGAAGTGCAAACGCAAATTTTGGAGCAAAAATCTGCTTCTGTGAATCTTTTGCAAACAATCTATCTTGCAAATCCAAAGATTCCTACCAAAATTTTTTCTGCTACAATTACACTTGTTTGTATGGATTCTCAATCCCAAAAAATTACTAGAATCCCCTTGTGGGCGCAAGAAGTATTTAACACTCTACAATAAGGAAAATAATGGAACAAGAACAAAAAATTCAATATCCTTGCGCTTGGCATTATCGTATCATTGGGAATAGCAAAGAGGAATTATATTTGACTGCGCTTGAGCTGATAGATAAAGAGTTTATCTACTCACCCGCCAAAGAAAGTAGCAAGGGCAAATACCACAGCATTAATATAGAAGTTGTTGTCTCTAGTCAAGAGGAACGTGATGCAATCTTTGCAAAACTACATCACGATGCAAGGATTAAGTTTGTTCTCTAAAGCAATCTTTCTTAGTGTTGTCTTAAGTTCTCAAATCCTACTTTACGCGGAATCTCTTTCTGAAATTCCTCTTATTTTTGATTCCAAAGCTGCGACAAAATGTTTATTGCAACATTATAATATGTTAGAAAGCAAGGAACAAAATAGTATAAACTTCCGCAACAATCAAACACTCACTTGGAATCTTACGCCTAATAATATTACTCCTTTGACAGAGGCTTTGCAAACACAAAAACTAATAGATTCTTTTGTGTTTCCTTATCCATTAGGAAGTTTCGCTAAAAAACCTTATGAAGATAGTTCTAGGATTCGTGATGTATTATTTTTTTCTACGATTTATGGGGCAAACGAAGCGGAAGTCAAACAACATTTAAAACCTCTCGTGTGGCTAGATGATACCGAAATACTTTTCAACACTCAAAATGGTGCTTATGACGCATTAAAGCGCGTCAAAAACCGCTTAGAAAACCTCATTGAATCCAACCCCATCCTTAAAACTTATTTACAAAATATCGGGGGAACTTTTAAATGGCGCAAAATCGCTAACTCTCAAAATCTAAGTGCGCATAGTTTTGGAATCGCAATAGATATTAATGTTGCCCATTCGCGTTATTGGTTATGGGACTTAAAAAAGCACGCACTTAGCACTTCGCAATCTGTCGCTACGATTCCATTAGAAATTATTGAAGCGTTTGAAAGTGAAAATTTTATTTGGGGCGGACGCTGGTGGCATTATGATACGATGCATTTTGAATATCGCCCGGAGATTTTATGTTATACTCAAAGCCTTTGGGATTCCAAACAATAACCTTTTAAAATCCCCGCAATTAATAAAAGTCTAATTTGCTACTTTTTTAAGACATTTTTCGCAAACCACATAAAGCAACATATCGTGCCCCACAGGCTTGGCATTGTAAGAATTTGTAACTTCTACTTGCAATCTTTCAATTTCATTGTTACAAAACTCCTCAATATTGCCACATTCTACACAAATAATATGGTCGTGGTGCAAACCGCTTGCAATTTCATAACGCTTTCCGCTTTTATCCACTTCAATGGAATTGATAAATCCCTCTTTTTCAAGAAACGAAAGAATGCGATAAATAGAAGAAATACTTGCGTTAGTGCAGGTTTTACGAATGATTGCAAAAATATCCTCTGGACTTAAATGCCCACCATCATCATAAAGTGCTTTGAGTATAAATTCGCGTTGTTTAGAATTTTTGAGATTATTTTTTTTAATAGATAAATGCAATCTATCTAAAATTGTTTTAAGAGATTCTTTATATTTTTTCATTATGAAATCCTTGCGTTTTTAAGATATTATATAATTTAAAACTTTTTAATTGTAGCAAAATATTGTAAAATAAATCAAATATAAAGTAAGAATCATTTTTATATTATATTAAGTTGATATTAATTATCATTTTATGAAATAAATTCTGATTAAAAAATTTATTATTTTTAAGGAGTAAATGATGTCCGTTTTAGTGATTGGTGGTGATGAAATTACGCCCATTAAAGCTGTTTTAAAAAACTTAGGTTGTGAATCTATTACACATTGGGACGGCAGGCGAGAAAGTATTAACCACAAGGATTTGCCCCAAAATATTGGTTGCCTTGTAATGCTTACGAACTTTTTAAATCACAATACAATGCGAAAATTTCGCACAGAAGCTAAAAAGAAAGATATTCCTGTCATCTGTGCTAAACGAAGTGTAAGTTGTCTCTATTGTGAATTTATGAAAACATTTGGCAATGAAAATTGCCCTTATGGGAGCTTTTAATTTTAATTTAAATTTAAATTTTATAAAATTATTCCTAAATTATATTTTATTTTAATTTAAGGATAAGAATGCTACCTGCCCTCCTTGAACCTCTTGGCAATTTAACGATTCTTATTGTGGAAGATGACCCAGTTGCATTAGATTTGCTAAGAATTCCATTAGAGCGTCGTTGTCGCAAGATTCTGACTGCCAAAAAAGGCGAAGTCGGCTTGAAACATTTTAAAAACAATGTGATTGATATTGTGATTACTGATGTCAATTTAGAGGGTAAAATAGACGGAATTGCTATGATTAAAACTATGCGTAAAACCAATCCAAATATTCCTGTCATTTTTATGACAGCTTATAGCGATGAAGAAAAAATCAATGAAATGATTAAACTAAATGCTTGTTCGCTTATTAAAAAGGCAGTGGATTTAGAGGAGCTCTTTGTATTATTACTAGGAATCAACAAGCAATTACACAAAGAACAAACCGTGGATTTGGGACAAGGTATCTTTTATCGCAAAAGAGATAAATCCATCTTGAAAGGCTTTGCAGTCTTTGAACTCACAGATAGAGAATGCCAAATCTTAGATTTGCTTATTAATGCAGATGGCTTTCCCGTAACCTATGAGGAATTTCATAAAAAAATTTGGAGAGGGCAGCAAATGACAATGGATTCTTTGCGTATGCACGTCAATAGCATTCGTCGCAAGACTTATCACGACCTCATTCGCAACCATTCCCGCTTGGGCTACAAACTCAATCGCATTATTTCAGAATAATCCAAATCTAGGATTCCAATCAAGATTCGCCTTTTGCGCTTGGATTCTTTGCAGCTTCTTTGGAATCCTATAAAGCTTGGAATCCTTAATAAAGTTCGCTCCTGTTTGATGAAAGCAAAATTTTATTCCTGCAAGTTTTGCTTGTTGTTGCAAAGAAACTACCCAAGCAAAATCACATACTCTAGCATTCAATCCCGATTCGCCACCCACACTAATTTCTGCAATCTTGCTAGAATCCAAAAAAGGCGTTAAGTCAATAATTTCTAAAAGTGGTGCGCAAATAATCCAACGCATTAAAATAGGCGATTCCAAAAATAGAGGCAATCTCGCATTAGCTTCCTTTTGGGATTCCACACTGCAACCCACAATCACATTAGGATACCCCCTGCCCCAATCACTAGGGATACATTCTCTAAATCTTGCAATGCGTTTAGTAAAAAAGATAAAGGTGCAATCCTTGCGCTCTGCAATCATTCTCCATACGGAATCCCTCCATTTATCAGCACTTTCTAACAAAAAATCACTGCTAAAACATAACCAAATTTTTGAATGACTTGGAATCTTATAGCTTCCATTGTGTCTTTTAGCAATCGGCAAATGAAAATTGCGCGTTTTATGAAGCTCCTTAGCATTTTTTCCAGCAATAGAATCTATTGCAAAAACATAACAATTCCTACAACCCTCACTCACACGCACACAGCCGTGCCAAGGGTTGTAGGCAATCTCTAAGGGCGTATCAAAGAATGGGAGTTTAGGATAACGCATAGATAAGAATCCTTAAAACAAATGCTTATTATAAGATAAATGTTGTAAATTTGTTATAATGCAAATCTTTATTTGGATTTTATTGGAGTTTTTGTGGAAATCTTTGCAAACCTTACCACAATTTTTTTATCGTGCTTATCTGTGGTTTATTTATCGCTGGTATTCGGTTAGAATCTTTAAAAATAAACTCCCCCTTTGCTTCTTATATTCCAATGCTTCTTACTTCACTTGGAATCTTGGGAACTTTTATAGGAATCTCAATAGGACTTGCGACATTTAATCCATCAGATATTGATAGCAGTATTGCAAACTTACTAGCAGGAATGAAAACTGCATTTTACACTAGCCTTGCTGGTATGGCTTCCTCTATCCTATATCAAAGCATTAAAAAGACAAAATTTATCCACAAATCTACCCCCTCCGCTGCCGCTACCACACAAGAAAATATCCTACCTCTTTTAGCGCAGCAAGTCAATGCGCTTCAAGAGATTATTACTCTAAATAAAACACAAGAATCCGCCCTTGTAGCGCAAATTAAGCTATTAGAAATAGATATTAGCACAAAGCTAAACAATAACGCAAACTTCACAAGCTGTCTTAGAAACAAAAGATTCAATCTCAAAAATCCAAGAGGCAACACAAAACATTCCACAGACTATGGAATCCCTAACAGAGATTTTAGAGATTCAAAAGGGACAACTAACCTTGCAGCAAAAGCAAGTAGAAAATCTGCAAAACGATTTAGAGGCTTTCGCAGAAATAAAAGACAAGGCGACACAATCGCTGCCCTATATTTCAGAAAAAGTTAATCAAATCACAGAGGATATTTTAAACTCCGTTACTAAAACAACCAATCATTATGAAGCCCTGCAAGGCAGAATCAGTGAGATACAAGAACATTTTAGAGAAAGCACTGAACATTTCAAAAATCAACTTGGTAGCCTCGTAGAAAACTCTATTGCCGCTATGCAAAAGGATATGGAATCTCAAATAAAGAAATCAATGCAATCTCTAGGAGAATCTCATCAAACCATACAAGAAGATATGGAGAGAGAAATTGATAGTTCTATGGCTAGCATAGGCGGAGCATTAGCGGAGATTGCCAAGAAAATCGTAGCAGAATATAACAAAATGCAAAAATATAATGGATAGGACTTTAAGATGGATAATTCTTCAAACTCTAGCGAAAACAGCGGAGAATATTGGCTTACCATATCGGATTTAATGTCTGGGCTTATGGTGGTATTTCTGTTTATTTCTATGGCATTTATGCGATATAAAGAAAGCGAAAATGACAAAATTAAAAATATAGCCATTACCTATGAAAAAAACCAAACAGCAATCCATAAAGCACTCCACGAGGAATTTAAGTTGGATTTAAAGAAATGGAACGCTTCTATCAATGGCGAAACTTTATCTTTTGAATTTAATTCCCCTGAAGTGCTTTTTAAAACAGGAAGCAGTGAGATAAATCGTCATTTCCAACAAATTCTATCAGACTTTATCCCTCGTTTTTTAAAAACTTTGGAGCAATTCAATCCAAGTATTCAAGAAGTGCGCATAGAGGGACATACCTCATCAGAATGGCAGCAAGAAAAAAATCAAAACACTGCGTATTTTAAAAATATGCAACTCTCTCAAGAGAGAACTTTGAGCATTTTAAAATATTCCTACTATATCCCGCAAGTATCCATAAAGCAAAAAGAATGGATAAAATCAAACCTTGTTGCTGTGGGCTTTTCATCATCAAAAATAATCGTTGATTTAAACGGAATAGAGGATAAGAAACGCTCAAGGAGAGTTACTTTTCGTATCATCACTAATGCAGATAGCGAAATCAGAAAAATTCTAACAGGGATTTAAATGTTTTCAAAAACAAAAAATATAATCCAGAAACTTGTAAAAATAACCGACACGATTCAGATTACACCCGAAAAAATGGATTATGAGAAGCTAAAAATATTAGAGCAACTAGAGATTGGAAAGGAAATTGAACTTGAATGGATACATCAAACTAGCAATGGGCTTTTAAGCTATAAAGGTTTTCAAGTCTTACTCTATATTCCAGACCATACTTCAAAATTTCATTCTCCACTGCAAGAATTAATAAAGTATCCAGAAAAATGCAACAAATTCCACATTGCAAATTGTGAAAAATTACAAGAAATGAGTCGCAACAAAAGATACAACAGATACATAGCCACCATAGATACAAGCGGACAATTCATTATAGATGGCAAAGATAGAGGAATGATTACAGAGGCAAGAGTTGTTTTAAGGGTTTGTAAGTATTGTCTAAATTTTATTAATTACCAAAATTACGCCAATAGCAGCCCAAATCACAAAAAAGATATATTTGATTCCTTTGACATCAAAGAATTTCTAGCCACTTATGAAACACATTTTGAACAACTGCCAAAACAAACAAAATACAAGCCAAGCTATGCAAATAATTGGAATCAAGTTTCTGAAAATTATAGAAAAAATAAAGATTATGTTTGTGAGATTTGCGGAGTAGATTTGTCGCAATATAAATATTTATTACAAGTACATCACAAAAATGGCGTAAAGAGCGACAATTCCTATTCAAATCTAATAGCACTCTGTGCAGTCTGCCACAGAAGCCAACCCAATCATCAGCATTTGTATGTTAGCCCACAGGATACTAAAAAGATAGAAAATTTAAGAAAACATAGCGCAACACCCATTATAGAGCTAGATGATGATGAGATTCCTTTTTAGTATAACCCTATCAATTTAACTATTGCTTAATACCTAAAAGCGTGGTAATCATCTCATCAATAGCCGAAATCATTTTCGCATTTGCGCTATAACCTGTTTGAAATTTGATGAGATTTACCATTTCATCATCTATGGAAACCTCTGAAATGGTTTTGTATTCTTTCTTGATTGAATTATACACCGCTTCTTTGGTTTCTTGCGTTATTTGTGTTCCCTCTGTTTGTGAAGCAACCTTGCTTGCAATATAGCGAAAATATCCGCTAATCGTTTCTTGTCGCTCCTCTCTATCATAGACATCTGTAAAAGTAATTTTGTCGTATTGTAATTGTTGCATCATATTTGCAACTTCAAAGTTACCATTGACTGCTTCACGATACGCACGAATCAAAGTCGGGTCATCACGATAAGCTCTCGCAAGCTCTATATTACTCGCGTCATTTCCATCAAAAAAACGATTGACGCCAAATGCACCAGCAAAATTTGTGCCATTGTCTTGAATAGAAATATAAATTTCCTCGCTGGGATTCTTAGAAGTAATCGCAAAAGTTTGCGTGTCACTATTGTAAGTTGCTTGGAATCGGTCATCAAAGTCGTTCAGAGCATTGCCATCTAAATTATCATCAAGATTCGCATTAAGCTGGTCAATAATGCTTTGCATATTGGTAAGATTGTCTATTTTAACCTCACGCGCACCCAATTCATTTCCTTGTTTATCATACATTACAACCTTGAAACTTCCCTCGCGGATATTATAACCGCTTGTTGTTAGCGCATCTTGTGTATTAATATAAAGCTTATCACTACGCGCTCCTAATTGTGAGCATTGCGCATAAATATTATTCGTTGCTTCAATGATTCCATTTGCAAAAGTATCCAAATCATTGATATACACTTGCAATTTTCCCAAAGTTCCTTGACAAGTAAAAACCTCTTCGGTGCGAATCAAATCCAACAATGCCCCAACTTTTCCTTCATTTAGAGTATTGGTTAAATTATATTCTTTGTGGTCCCTGCGCAGATATTTAATCGTATAGATTCCGCTTTCATTTTGAGAATTATCCAAAGTCAAAGGATGCCAAGATTCTCCATCTACAATAGACCTTCCACCGATGGTCAATGTATAATCCTCGTCAAAATCTGCGATATTTTTATTCACACACGCACTCCCTTTGACTTCTTGCTTGAAAACTTCGCAACCGATAAGATTGTTAATTTCAAACTCATATTGGTCGCGCAAATCACGCAAATCATTTGCTTTTCTGTATAAATCTTGATTTTCATATTCATTGATTTGTTTATTAATCATTGCGATTTGTTCTGCTAAGCGATTCACTTCCTCTACAGCAACTTTGACTTCGTCATTTAAACGTTGTTGCAAATATACTAAGGAATTACGTGTTTCTTGAATATTTTTAGAAAGTGTATTTGCCTGCTCTGCTAATGCAATTTTTTGTGCTGGGTCTCCTGCTTTAGTAGCTAAATCTTTCCAAGCATTAAAGTAGTTTTGTAAATCATTGTAGATTCCTACCCCGTCAATCTCCGGATAATACGAAGAGGCTTCTCTAAGTCCTGCGAAACTTGTATCGTAATAGGTTTTTTCTGAAGTGGCTTTTTTGTAACGCATAAAAGTATATTCATCGTGTACACGCTCCACCGTCATAATATCAAGCCCTTGCCCTAAAGCATAGTTTTGTTTCCAAAGTGGAGTCTCTGCGGCACTTCTGACGATTTGCCTAGAATAAAATTCATTATTCGCATTTGCAATATTATTACTTGTTGTATCCACCATCACTTGATGCCCAGTCAAGCCTGTGTATGGAGTATTTAATGATGAAAGCAATCCTCCCATAGCACACCTCCTCTACACTTCAGTATGCAGAAAGGATGCATTGCCTAAGGATTGTTTTTTATAACCACGTTCTTCAACGGGAACAATTTTACTTAAAAGAGAGTTGTAAAATTCTGAAACCGCTAAGGACATCTTACCAAAACGATAATTGAGATTCTTCAAAACCTCTAATTGGTCGTGAAGCTCCGCAGTGCATTCACTTGCGCCCTCACCCAAAAGATGTTGTTTGTCCTCGTAAGTTAAATCCTCTAAAGTAGCGTTGGGATATTCTGTACGCAAACGCTCTTCAATGCTTTTAGCGTAAGCTTCTTTTTTGCGAATAAAAGACGCAATTAATTCCTCTTTTTGTGGAATCCTTGCAAAGACGGCTTCGTTATTTGCGATTTTAATATCCGCAATATCCTGTTCTGTAATTGCAATGAGTGCTTTAATATCTTCTAAAGCATCTTTTAAGAACTGCAAAGACATGAGATAACTCCTATAAAATAGACTTATCTCTTATCTAAGCAATTCTTGTGCCAACTTTTGCGCACTCCCCTTTAAATCTAATTTATAAGTGCCATCTTTAATAGCGGCTTTAATTTCATCTAGTCTAGTGCTAGAGGTTTTTGCAGTTTTTTCTGCCTGTGGTTTTTCATTGACTGATTCATTTCTTGCATTATTAATCTGCAAAGTATTTTTATTATTCGCTTGATTCATTGCATTTGAAAAAACCGAATTACTCATCAAATGACTAATCATATTTTCTCCTTTCTTAAAAAATCTTTCCATTAATATCGGCTATTTTTCAAAAAACTAAAATGATTCCCGCACACTTTTTGAAACATCTTGTAAAAACTTCTCTGTATCAGACTTTGGAGGAGCAATTTGCTGACCATCACCATATAATGGAACATTAGGACCTCCAATTTTAATTGTATATAAAATCACAAAGAGCATAAAATAAATAAAAAGTCCAAATCCCATAGATGGCACAAACCAATCTTTCATTACTGCTCCTTGAAATAATATTTTCAGAGATTAGAAGTATAGCAAAATTTTGTTTTTTAATGAAATTAAAAAATTTTTATAATTTTTTTATATTTCTTGAGGAAAACCGCGCTTTTTGTGCTATAATCTGCTTTCTCTAAACAATTTTATCCCAAAACTACATTAAATATAGGGGCGAATCTATGCGACTTTTTAAAATTCTTAAATCAACATTCTTTAAACATTCTTTAAAAACCTTTTGTCTTTTTGGTGCATTTGGGTCTATTTGTGCCAATGCTGCAAATATTCAAGAATCCCAATGGGAACAAGGTCAAACACTGCTCACATTTTTTGAAAAAAACAGAATCCCTTTAAAAGTTTATTATGATTTAGCTCCAGAGGATAAAGAACTCGCCGATGAAATTATCAGCGGTAGCACATTTTATGCGCTTTACGAAGATTCCACTTTACTGCAAGCTTTAATCCCTATCAATGAAAATTCACAACTACACATTTTCAAAGAAAAAGATTCTTATGGCATGCGAGCAATTCCTGTGGCTTATTTCACAGAAGAACGAACAATTGCTCTTTCTGTTGAAAATTCACTTTATAACGATATCGTCAAACTCACAGGGGATAAATTTTTGGCAAATGATTTTATCCAAGCCCACAAAGGAAGCGTAGATTTTCGTCGCGAAGTGCGTAAAAATGACAAATTAGCTATCATTTATGAACGCAAATATCGTTTGGGTAAGAACTTTGGCTCACCTAATATTAAAGCGTCCATTTTAAATGTTGGCAAGCGACATCAATATGTTGTGCGTCACGAAGATGGACAATTTTACGACTTAAAAGGCAATAATTTAAGCAAATATTTACTCACAGTGCCACTTCATTATAAACGTATTTCTTCCCATTTTTCTATGGGACGCAAACACCCAATTCTTGGATATAAACGCCCGCATTTAGGGACAGATTATGCTGCGCCTCGTCATACCCCTATCCGTGCATCAGGGAAAGGTAGAGTAATTTTTGCAGGTACAAAAGGTGGCTATGGCAAAACCGTAATTATTCAGCACGAAAATGGCTATAAAACACTCTATGCACATATGCAAAAAATTGACCGTAAGATTCGAGCAGGAGTAAGCGTTGCACAAGGCAAACAAATCGGCACAGTAGGCAGCACAGGACTTAGCACAGGACCACATTTACATTTTGGACTTTACAAAAATGGCAATGCAGTTAATCCAATCAAACACTTAAAAATTGCACATTCTAAACTTAAAGGCAAAGAAAAAGAGGAATTTTTAATGCTTGCCAAAAATTACCAACAAGCTCTCAACACGGCTCTTACTCAAGGAATTGACAATCAAACGCCATTTAGAAAAATCCAAAATGGCTACATTGTCTATCTTAATTCAGAGGATAAGAATTTAAACTGATGGCACTCAAAGAGATTTCTAATATTCGCTTTTGCAGCTGCCACGATTCGCAATATATTAAGCCTAAACGAATGCTCTTTTGCGAAAATGGTAAAGAACGGAGTTGGGATATTATCGAAGCACACGATAGCGTAGCGATTCTGCTTTATCATCAACCAAAAGATTCTTTTGTGATGGTGAAACAATTTCGCCCTGCCGTGTATCTCAAAGAAAGCACCCGCAAAACACCGAATCTCAAAGTGGAATTAGGTTATACCTTTGAACTTTGTGCTGGGATTACAGACAAAGCGGGAAAATCCCTTAAAAAAATCGCACAAGAGGAAATCCTAGAGGAATGCGGTTATGAGATTCCATTAGAAAATATCCACAAAATTACAGAATTTTATAGCTCTGTTGGATTTGCAGGCAGCAAACAAACGCTTTTTTTTGCCACAATTGATGAATCGTGTCGTCAAAATCAAGGAGGTGGTATAGATGATGAAAATATTGAGGTTGTTTTCATTCCAAAAACAGAAGCTTATGATTTTATTTTGAACGAATCTTACCCTAAAACCTCTGGTGTAATGTTCGCATTTCTTTGGTTTTTTAAAAATTTTGAGGGTTGTTAATGCAAAATCTTTCTGCACTCCAAGAACTCACCAAAAAACTAAATGAAATCAAGGAATCTTGGCAAATTTATACTATTTTTGAGGCAGAAAAAAAACGTTTTAATGAAGAATTTGATGCACTCAAAAAGGACAAAGAATCCTTAATGGAATCTTTCAACGAAATATCCGCCAAAAATGCGTTGCTCTTAGCAGATAACAAAGAGCTAGAGCAAAGAAATAAATCCTTAACAAATGAAATTGCTATCAAAGAGCAACAACTTGAATCTCTAAACCAATCCCACCCTTTAGCACCTGATACTTTAAAATCCAAAACATTGGATTTGGCAGCCTTAGAAACACAATATCAAAATCTTAAAAAATCTTTAGAATCTACAGAAAAATTTTTAAAAAATACTTCCCTTGTGCGCCCAAAAGCCTTAGAAAAATTAGAGATTTCCTATCAAAAACATCAACGGCTACTTGCCAACCCCGCCAAAGAATATGTTCCTTTGGAATCCGCCACTTTGCTTTTTGATACCCTAACCAAAATACAATCCCAACTCAAAACGCTTCTTTTGGAAAACTCAAAGCTAGAATCTGAAATCCAGCATTTACAAGATAATTCAAGCAAATCAGTGCAAACCCAACCCAATCAACCCCCCAGAGATTCTGACGAATCCTCGCACAATTCGTAAAATTTGAAACCAATGCAGCCATTAAATCTTTTCGTCTCCGCAATAGAATATTCTGCCAATCTTCATTTAGCCAATCTGCTCAAATCTCTGCAACAAACGCAAACTCCTTTTGTTCTTTATGGAATCTTTGATAAGGCATTGATTCAGCAAGCCTTAAAAGAATCGCAAAATATCTTTCAGCCCAATGCAAACCCCATACATTCTAACTTTCTCTCCCAAACCATTTACAATCCCGAATCCTTTCGCGTTATGGGATTTGTTGGGATTCTTAAACTCATTCCAAAATTTTTCAAACTCAAAAATCAGCTTGCACAAATTGCCTCGACTTGCGATGTAGCACTTTTTATGGACTCCTCTTCTTTTAATATTCCTTTAATCCAAACAATTCGCAAACTCATTTCAAAAACAAAATATCAAAAAAAACCTCGTATTATTTATTATATTTTGCCTCAAGTTTGGGCTTGGAAACCTAAGCGTGCGCATATTTTGAGTGAAATTTGTGATGAATTATGGGGCATTTTACCTTTTGAAAAAAACTTTTATCCAAAAACCGCCCCAATCACCTATATGGGACACCCACTTCTTGATGAGATTCCTTATTCTTTTGACACACCTCAAAAAACCCAAAAAATTGCCTTTATGCCCGGCTCACGCAAAAGCGAAATTCGTGCTTTGTTTCCTATTTTCAATCAACTTGCTCAAACCTTAAAAACGCAAGGAAAAAGTGCCATTTTAATTATTCCTAAATCTTTTGCAACACAAGACTTAAGCAAAGTCTATGGAGATATTAGTGCATTTGAAATTTCCTTTGATACTTATCTCGGATTACAACAAAGTGAATTTGCCTTTGTGTGCAGTGGCACAGCAACTTTAGAATCCACATTGCTTGGGATTCCAACGATTTTAGCCTATAAAGCCAAAACATTGGATTATTGGATTGCCAAAAAATTGGTTCAATTAAACTACATTGGTTTAGCAAATATTTTTTTAGAATTTCATTTTTTCAATGCCCCCAAAAACAATCCCAACCCTTCTATTTTTCCCATTCACCCGGAATTTTTACAAGATTGCGTAAATGTAGAGAATCTGCAAAATGCGTATCTTCATTTTAATTATTCCTATTTTTTTGAACAAAAAAAGACTCTCTTCCAATATCTTTCACATGGCAGTGCAGAATCCTGCGCGAAAAAATTGCAAAATTTTGCAAAAAATTTATAAAATAAAGGGCTTTTTAACCCTATTTTCTTTACTATATCTAAATTATTTTATTCTTAAGGGAAACTATGGAACCTATGACCAAATATGGTTATGATAAATTAATTTCTGAACTCAAAAATCTTAAAGAAGTTGAACGACCAAAAAACATTATTGAAATTGACACTGCAAGAGAGCACGGGGATTTGAAAGAAAATGCAGAATACCACGCCGCAAGAGAGCGTCAGCTATTTTTGGACGCACGCATTAATGAACTAACACAACTTGTCGCTGATGCACGCGTAATTGACCCCTCTACCCTAGAGCATAGCAAAATTAGTTTTGGTTCAACCATCAAATTAGAAGATTTAGACACTGAAGAAACTTTCACCTATACAATTGTTGGAGCAACAGAAAGCAATCCTGAAAAGGGCTTAATTTCTTATCATTCTCCTTTAGCCAAACAGCTTTTAGGAAAAATTGCAGGCGATGAAGTCAGTATGACTCTACCAAAAGGGCGCGTAGATTACGAAGTTTTAGAGATTTTTTATCAACCGATTCAATTCTAAGGCAACTCTTATGGCAAATTTAAAAATTAAAACCTTGACTCCAAATGCCGTGATTCCAAAGTATCAAAGCAAAGAAGCTGCGGGATTTGACCTTTGCGCGAGTGAAAATTTGATATTAGAAAAAGGCAAATGGGGATTGATTCCCACCGGACTTAGTTTTAGCTTTCCAAAAGGATATGAAATCCAAGTGCGTCCTAGAAGTGGATTAGCTTTAAAGTATGGCATTACAATTCTTAATTCTCCCGGAACGATTGATTCAGATTATCGGGGAGAAATCAAAATCATTGCAATAAACTTCGGCGACGAAGATTTTAAGATTAATGCGGGAGATAGAATCGCACAAGCGGTGCTTTGTAAAGTCAAACAAGCAAAAATCAAAGCTGTTCAAACACTAGATAAAACAAAACGTGGCAAAAAAGGCTTTGGAAGCACAGGAAAATAACAAAAGATTGAAATAAAGGAGAAAATTTGAGCCTAAAACAAAATGTAGATTTCATTAAAGAAGAAATGAGCAACGACGAAAAAATGCTAGAAAGCCTTATTCGTTTTGAGGGGTGGTTTAAACGTTACAAGATTCCACTCATTGCATTATTGATTGGCACTGTTGTGCTTGCTTTTGGCTATATGGGCAACAATTATTATCAAGAAAATCAACAACAAAAACTTTCTAATCTCTATGAAGAAGCTCTAAAGGGAGATGAAAATGCAATCATTTCGCTTAAAAACTCTCAAAGCAGACTTTATGATTTGTATCTTTTTCAAAAGGCATTGGAATCCAACGATAAAGAAACTCTCAAAAAATTAGAATCCTGCAAAGACCCTATTATCGCGCAATTTTCTAAATCGCAAAACGCATCTTTGAATCAAGATTTAAACACACTAGATTCCAAAGAATCTGGAGATTTTGGTTATTTACAAGCTGCATTTTTGGAGATTCAAGCAAGCAAAAGCAAAGAGGCAAAAGTGATTTTATCCAAAATCCAAAACGATTCTCCTATTAGAGATTTTGCCAATGCACTAGAACATTTGAGCATTCAAGGAAACAATGATGTCAAGAAGTAATATTCTTAAGAATCCTCTTTTATTATTTTTGAGTCTTTTTATATTTTTATCTCTTAGCGGGTGTGGTTCTAAATATTATTTTGAGCCAAAAGAGGAAGAAATTAAAGGTAAAATTTCCTTCAATGATTCTATTCCCTCCCCTATTGTTTCTCTTGTTCGTGATGGTGCAACCTTAAAAAATGGACAATTTATTACAAAATATTCTGAAATCCCAAATGTCTATCTCCCAAAAGACGCGCGGTATCTTAATCAAACAGAAGATTATTACTTAGCAAGTGCCTATCAGTCTCTTTTATTAATCAACAAAGAAGACCATACGCAAACTTCCATCGCATTTGACAACACTCCTATCAGTGCTTCTATGTATGGACAACTCATCGCAGTGATTTTTGATAACAATACTTTTGCACTCTATGATTTAAATAAAAGTCAAATCACTTATAAGCAAGATAGCACATTAGCCCCTACCAACAATACACTGATTGCCGCGCCATATTTTTTAAATGATATTGTCGTCATACCAACCTTAGATGGAAAACTCGTCATTATAGACAAGAACAATATGCAAATGATTCGTAATATTGTTGTCAATGGCGATAAATATTTCAATAATGTGATTTTCTTAGAAGCAATCGGAAATCGTATGGTTGCAGCCACACCTAAACGCATTATCTCTGTTAGCCCAAGTGTTATTAACACCTTTAATGCAAATATTAAAGACATTTTGTTTTTTGAGGATAGAATCTTTATCTTTACAAGCGAGGGAGAAGTCATCTTAACAGACCAAGATTTAAACGAAAAACGACGCGTCAAATTTCCTTTTGCACATTTTACTGCAGCAAATCACGGAAGAAATATTGTGATTTTAGAAACACGAGGCTACCTCATCGCATTAGACGATGAATTGCAAAATAGCTCTATTTTCACACTTCCAGATGAAATTACAAATCCTATATTTTCTGGAACGCGCAAAATTTTCATTGGTAACAAAATTTTAGAAGTAGAATAGAGGCGTAATGATTCTCTGTGATATTGGTAACACTTTTTTACACTTTTATTATCGCGGCAGAATTTGGAAAGAGGAAAAAACCAAATTAACCCCCAAGGATTCTAAAGAGCTAATTATGTATATCAGCGTCAATGAGGATTCTACAAATACCTTGCTTTATGCGCATCCTCGCTGTTTTGACTTGACGCCTTATTTAAACATTGATACAAATTATAAAGGCTTAGGCATTGATAGAATCGCAGCTTGCAAGGCAATTAGTGATGGTGTCATCGTTGATGCAGGAAGTGCCATTACAGTAGATATTATGCAGCAAGGCATTCATCTAGGAGGTTTTATTATGCCCGGAATTGCAAAATATCGCAAAATGTTTAGTAGCATTTCTGTGCTAGATTGCGAGATGAATTTGGGAGTGGATTTGGATACTTTTCCACAAAATACAAGGGATGCGGTAAGTTATGGTATGTTAAATTCTATCCTTTTAATGCTCAAAAATACTTCCAAAAATAAAAAAATTCACTTTACGGGAGGAGATGGCAAATTTCTCTCAAGATTCTTCAAAGATTGTTTTTATGACGATTTACTTGTATTTAAAGGAATGCAAAAAGCCATCAACGAAAACTTCACTTCACAAGGAATTTATGTATGATAAAAATTGCATTGCCCAAAGGTAGAATCGCAGACAAAACACTTCAAATTTTTGAAAAATTCATAGGTGAATCGCTTTGTTTTGAAGACCGCAAACTCATTTTAACCAAAGAAAAATTTGAATTTATGCTTGTGCGCAATCAAGATGTTCCTGTTTATGTAGAGCGAGGGGCTGCAGATATTGGCGTCGTGGGATTAGATGTCTTAGAAGAGCAGCAAAGTTCGCTTGTGCGCCTACTTGACTTAGGGTTTGGTAAATGCAAAATCGCTATTGGCTCTCCCAATCATTACACATTGGATTTTTCTAATCCAAATTTAAAAATTGCAACCAAAATGGTCAATATTACCAAAAGTTTTTTTGCCAAAAAGGCAATAAGTGTAGAGATTATCAAGCTTTATGGCTCTATTGAGCTAGCTCCTCTTGTGGGTATGGCAGACGCTATCGTGGATTTAGTAGAGACGGGAGATACTATGCGCCAAAATAACCTCAAAATTGATGAAACAATTATGGAAATTAGTGCTTATTTAGTCGCAAATCCCAATAG
Source organism: Helicobacter ganmani (assembly GCF_003364315.1). Taxonomy (NCBI): domain Bacteria; kingdom Pseudomonadati; phylum Campylobacterota; class Epsilonproteobacteria; order Campylobacterales; family Helicobacteraceae; genus Helicobacter; species Helicobacter ganmani. Next base: position 80,855 of record NZ_NXLS01000004.1, read on the forward strand.
TTTTTATGCACAAAAATTAGAAATTTTGGAGATTCAGAAATTTTTTAAAACACAAATTCAATCTTAGATAAAGGAGTTCAAAATGGGGCAGACGATTACAGAAAAAATCTTTTCAGACCACATAGGAAAAGCAGTTTATGCAGGAGAAATTGTGGATTCTCCCATTGATATGGTGATTGGCAATGACATTACAACACCACTTTCTATTAAAGCTTATGAGCAAAGCGGAGCGCAAAAGCTTGCAAATCCCGATGGATTTTGCATTGTAATGGACCATTTCATTCCCACAAAGGACATTGCAAGCGCAAATCAGGCACGCATTAGTCGTGATTTCGCTAAAAAACATCAATTAAAGCATTATTTTGACGAAAAAGATATGGGGATTGAACACGCGTTATTGCCTGAAAAAGGCTTGGTTGTCAGTGGCGATGTCATCATCGGTGCAGATTCTCATACTTGCACACACGGGGCTTTAGGGGCATTTAGCACAGGAATGGGAAGCACAGATTTGGCTTATGCGATGATTACAGGGAGAAATTGGTTTAAAGTCCCAAGTGCTATCAAGGTTGAATTTGTCGGCAAGCCTGCGCCCTATATCTATGGCAAAGATTTAATTTTGGAGGTTATTCGTCAAATTGGCGTAGATGGTGCGCTCTATCAAACGCTTGAATTTTGCGGAGATGGAATCGCATATTTGAGTATGGACGACCGCTTTTCACTTTGCAATATGGCGATTGAAGCGGGGGCAAAAAATGGAATCATTGCTCCTGATTCCATTACGCGTGAATTTTTGGCGAATCGTCCAAATTTACGCGCCAAACCAAAAGAATTTTTCTCTGACCCTGACGCACATTATACGCGCATTCTCACCATTGATATTAGCAAGCTAGAACCTGTAATCGCCTACCCTTATCTCCCAAGTAATGGCAAAAGCATTTCTGAAGCAGTCAAAGATAATTTGAAAATTGACCAAGTTTTTATCGGTAGTTGCACGAATGGACGCTTAAGTGATTTAAGAATCGCAAGTGAGATTTTAAAAGGCAACAAGGTGCATTCTGATGTTCGCCTTATTATCACACCCGGCACGCAACAAATCTATAAAGAAGCCCATAAATTAGGCTACATTGATATTCTGTTAGAAGCGGGTGCGCTGATTTCAAATCCAACCTGCGGTGCGTGCTTAGGTGGATATATGGGGATTCTAGGAGACAATGAACGTTGTGTTTCTACAACGAATCGCAATTTTGTCGGTAGAATGGGTGCGCGTAATTCCGAAGTTTATCTTGCAAATTCCGCTGTCGCAGCAAAAAGCGCAATTATCGGAAAAATCGCCGACCCTAGACTTTAGGATTCTATTTACTTCAAGTTACCCTTGCGGGATTCCGCGTTGAGCAGAATTGCGGGAATCTATAATGCTAGGTTAAAGCAAAGTTTAGGATTTGTCATTGTGAGATTTGTTTTATCAAGTCGTGGCAATCTATAATTTGGAATCTCGCAGTTGAATATTTTTTCATTGTCAAGATTATGGATTGCTTCGTCGCGTTGCTCCTCACAATGACGAGGTGGAGATACCTACCACACACCACCACTCACACCCATAATGGCGCAGCGAGAAACGCAAAAATGCGACAAAAACACAAATATTAGGTTAAGATTCCACAATCTACACCGCTTCACAAAACAATGCAGCTTCTATGCTTATCGTATAATCTATGGGCTTTATAATCTTAAATTGATACCCCAAATCCCACGACTCTATCATCGGCTTAATGTCAAAAAAGTCGCTTCCATTATGATAAATACTAAGCAACATTGCTGGTTTTTGCGATTCTATCGTCTCTCTAGCCCCCTTTAAAAACTCTTGCTCAAAGCCCTCAATATCAACCTTAATAAACCCCACTTCTAGCTTATTTTCTCGCACAAACTCATCTAATGTTGTAATAGAGATACTCTCTAAATCCTCGCTTTGACCCCGCAAATCAATATGTGAAGCACTGCCAAAAAATCTTATTTTTAGATTTTCGCTTTTTATTCCAAGCCCTTGATGAATGGGGATAATTCTTTTACTATCATTTAACCTTAAAGTTTCCTGCATTAGTGCGTAATTCTTGCTCGTAGGCTCAAAACTATAAATATTTCTTTCTGTAAATTCTCTCTCAAAAATAATGGCGCTATCGCCAATGAAACCACCGACATCTATAATGTCCTTTTGTCTAATCCTTTGCAGAGTTTCTTTAGAGAACGCCTCTTTTAAGCTATGCTTGTGATAAAACACCCCTACTTCAAAGTGATAAATAGGCAAGAAATAGCCATTATAGGCAAAAATGCCCTTTTTTAGCTCAAAGATTTGGGGGTGAAATTCCTCTTTTAGCTTATGGCGAATCTCTCGTTCTTCTGGGTAAGTGTAGTAATATCCTCGTGCGTTTTAAGTCTTGAGAGAATCTTAAACACATTTTCTATACTCTTTTCATCTAAGTTTTTGCAAAACGCAAGCAGTTTCTGTGTAGAATCCTCGCATTCAAGCAAAAACTTCATTATTCTTCTTTGCCACTCCGAATTAATCAAAGTGATTTGCAAACTTGGCTCTAAAACACTCTGTGTCCTATAATATGTAAAATTTAAAAACTTATAAATATAGCGGACAAATACCCCCCTGCAGACTCGCCATATACCTTTCGAATCCTTCTAAAGAACGGGATTCCAAACAAATAAGTCGTGCGCAAATTGTGCGTATGTTGATAATATTTTAACATCTTATCTTCTTTGAAAATAAAATTTTAGCTAAAATGATTCATTTCCAGCTTAAAATAAATTCGCTTCCCTCTCCCTCTTGGCTCTTGCAAACAATCTGAATATGATAGATTTGACAAATTTGCTTCACAAGGGCAAGCCCGATGCCAAATCCTCCCTGATTCCGATTGCTGCGATAATAACGCTCAAACACCTTATCCAAATCCTCTTTTTTGATTCCACAACCATTGTCTTGAACGCTTAAACTCTTTTGGGTTAATTTGATTTTCACCAATCCCCCATTTGCCGTATATTTAAGTGCATTATCTAGCAGATTATCTATCACTCTAATAATATGACTGCGATTCGCTTCTAGTAAGCTTTTTGCGTCTTGCAATTCAATTTTCTTTGCGATTTGAATATTTTTTTTCTTGAAAAAATCTTGAAAATATGCGATGCGTTCGTCTATTAATTGCGACATTTCAATCATTTCAAGCTTTAATTCCCTTGCCTCATCAAAATTATAAAATAACAAATCCTGATAGATTCTCCCCAATGTTTGCGCCGCAAACTTAATGCGTTCAAACTTTTGATATTGTGAGGGCGTCAATTCATTAGGTTTAATTCTTTCAATACTCATCAAAATCACACTCAAAGGCGTATTAATCTCATGCGTAGAATCCTTAATAAACGCGTCCAAAGATTGGATTTTTTTGCGCAAAGGCTTCAAGCTAAGCAATACCAAAAAATATCCTATCACGCTCATCGCAATTAATACTAGCAAAAAGATTCCAAACATCAGCCCCAAAAGCCTATAAATCTCTATTTTGATTCCATTAGAGAAAAGCACTAAATAAAACTTTTTTGTTTGTGGGTTAAATTGATGAAGATTTTGAATCTCTTTTTCTTTCATTCTCTGATGAAACAAATACCAAAATCTCCCCCCTACCCTTTGCGTGATGAGATAGATTTTGTCCTCTACAACAACGATTCTGCCGTGATGATTACTCTTTATTAAATCTAAATCGTTTGTATGCCAAATTGCTTGAACTTCCTCTTCGCTTTTTTCTCGGGATAAAGAACTAAAAACCACTTCTCCCTTATGCGTTACAACCATAAAAGGAATCTGAAATTCTTTTGCGATTCTATGCAGCAAATCTTGCATATTTCCCGTATCCACTTGCAATCTCTCATAAAAATTAATTGCCAAAGTATGCGCATTTTCGCGCAATACAATCGCCTTAGATTCCAAAATCGCAACCTTTTCTTTCTGATACCAACCATAAAAAACAATGCTTAAAAAAACAAAACTTGTAGAGATATAAAGTGCCAAAATCTTTAATGCTGTTTTCCTTGCTTCCATTATTCTCTCATATTGCTAGGTTGGTAACAATATCCCTCACCGCGCCTTGTGAGAATATTATCTTTGCCAATGATTCTACGCAGATTCTTAATATACACACGCAAACTTAGCTCACTTGGCTCTTTGTCATAATTCCAAAGTGCAGAATAAATTTGTTCCAAACCCACAAAATGCCCCTCATTTTGCAACAAAATCTTTAACAATTCTCTTTCTTTGGTGGGGAGATTAACGATGTTTCCTTGATAATACAAAATCTCCTCCGCACAATCAAAACAATATCCATTACCAAATTCAAAAATATCTAACTTTTTACAATGTTTTAATTGTGCTTCCATTCTAAGGAGCAACTCAGAAAGCTCAAAAGGCTTACGCAAATAATCATCACAGCCGCTTTTGAAACCAACTTCAAGCTCCTTAAGAGAATTAAGAGCAGTGATAAAAATTGCCGGAATCTCTTTGCCGCTTTGACGAATAGAGCGCAAAGCTTCAAATCCATTTTGTCCAGAAACCATCACATCAAGCAATAAAATATCAAAATGTTCTTCATAGACCTTGTCCATAGCCTCTGTGCCATCACTACAGCACACCACTGCGTATCCCTCTTCCTCTAAGCATTCCGCGATAATTTCTTGCAACACCATATCATCTTCAAGCAGTAAAACTTTTGCTTTCATTTCTATCCTTTTATTTCAAGGGATTATACCACAAGCAAATGGATTCAATTCATTGAGGTTGCGATATAATTTTACTATCACATCAAAAGGGCAATGTATGGAATTAGCAAAAATATTAGAATCCTATCCTAAAAATTTAAGCAAAATCCATCGTCATCTGCCATTAACATTGGATAATAAAACTTGTGTTTATGGTGCTAAGGGCATTGGAAAGACAGAAATTATCCTTAACCATTATGCTAAAGCAGAATTTAGCTCGTCCAAAAAAATGTATCTAAACCTTAATGATTCTCATCTTAACCAATGTAAAATTTCAGAATCTCTTCTAGATTTTCTCCAAAAAGAAACTATTGATATTTTTATCTTAGACCATTTCAGCCCCTCTCTTTTTTCTCCTACTCTTTTAGATTCCATTCCCACACCCCAAATCACAATCATTTCGCAATCCCCTTTGACAAATCTCAATTACAATCTTGTAGAGATTCCACCCATCACCTTTCAAGAATTTACAAAGATTCACAAAACTCCTATTGATGAAAGTTTAAATTCTTATTTAAAATTTGGAAATCTACTAGAAGCGGAATATCTTAACGAATACAAAAAGGGAGAATTTCTAAAAATACTCGCGGGAGATTCTATTAATTTTTGGATTTTGCAAAATCTCATTCTACATTTAGGACAAAAAGCTTCCATTCATCAAATTTTTACCAAACTTAAAAAAGAAGGAAAATTGTCTAAAGATAGATTTTATGAATATTGTAAAATCTTAAATGAAAGCAAAATACTATTTTGGCTTACCAAGTTTGAGCACGAATCTGCGCCCAAAAAATTATATTTTTGGGATTTCACATTGAAAAATACGATTTCCTATGAGCGCAATTTTGCATTATTGTTTGAAAATATGGTTTTTTTAGAGCTACTTTATCATTTCAAAGAGGAAATATTTTATACAGATAAATTAGACTTCTATCTGCCTAATTTATCACTTGGGATTCTTTGTATGCCTTTTGTTCAACACCATATTTTGGAATCTCGTTTGCACAAAATTACCAAAGAACGTGAATTTTGCGATTCTTTCTTAATCCTATCGCTTAACCATAAAGAATCAGGCGAAAACCTAGGCACACCCTATCAAGTCTTACCTTTTAAAGATTTTGCCCTGCAAGATTCCTTGCCTAAATTTTTCTAATCGGATATTTGTGGCGCAGAAAGAAATAAGCCAAAAAGGGCTTACGAAAGGTTAGATGACTATTTTAGCATAAATCTTCGTAGGGCGTCCTCTACTTCTACCGGATTTGACTTTGAAATAAACTCATCTGCATTGAGTGAGCGCGCCATATCCTCGTTGCTACTTCCACTCATGGAGGAATTTACAACCACAGGAATCTTGGAAGTCAATGGATTTGCTTTGATTTGTTTAATGACTTCAAATCCACTTGCTTCTGGCATTTCTAAGTCTGTGATGATAATTCCAATTTTAGAAACATCTGTCCCTTCGGTAAAAACATAATCAAGCAATTTCTGCCCATTGACAAAAGATTTATACGCAACGCCAATTTTCTTAAGAATATTTTGCATTGTCTTAATAACACTTGGTGAATCATCTGCGAGTAAAACTTCTTTGTTTGTGATGATTTGTTTAATCTTATTCATCTCATCATTCTTTTCGGTTTCAATCCACGGGAATACATCTACAAGCATTTTTTCAATATCTACCACTTGCACTAAGCGTCCATCAAAATAACGCGTCCTACTGACTAACTTGCTATTTAAACCAGAATTTCCAATCCCTGCACTCTGTTCAATTTCTGTCCATTTTTTGTTTAAAATTCTATCTGCTTCGTAGATTCTAACTCCTACCGTCCATTTAGAAAACTCGCAAATCATAATCACTTCATCATCACCTGCAGTGCGTCTAATCGCATAGGGTTCAAGATTTTTTGATTTATCTCTTGAATCATAATAAAACCATTTACGCAAATCAATCAAAGGAATCGTAAGCTCACGAATCGTAATCAATCCCTCTACTAAGGAACTTCCCTCGTGAGAGACCACCGTAATTTCCCCACGATATTTGACAACTTCACGAATCTTAAATACATTCACCGCATACAAATCTTTATCTTTTTCAAGCCGAAAGCATAGGAGCTGCAATTCGTTGTTTCTGTGCAGATTGGTTATTTGATCAACATTGGACAAATTTGACATTTCCAAAACCTTAAATTTAAAAATTTCCGCTATTATAACATAAAGCGGATAAAAGTTTTAGATACTTTTGTAATATTCTCTAAAGGATTCACATTTTTCAAATAATTCTGCTTGCGTTCCATTGGCGATAATCTTTCCATTTTTGAAAAAATAAATTTTTTGCGCTAGAGAAACCGTAGAAAATCTATGTGCAATGATAATCACAATTCTATCCTCTAATAATCCTCTCAAGGCTTCCCTAAACTCTTCTTCCGTTTTGTTATCTAGTGCGCTCGTGGCTTCATCTAGGATAAGAATTTCTGGGTTTTTATAAAGTGCGCGTGCAATTGCGATTCTTTGACGTTGTCCGCCACTTAAATTTGCACCAAACTCATTTAAGATTGTATGGATTCCATCGGGCAAGGATTCTACATATTCCAAAATCCTTGCTTGCTCCAAAGCAAGTTTGACTTTTTCTTCTTCAATTTCACTCCCATAAGCAATATTTTGCGCAATGCTATCATTAAAGATAAAAATCCTTTGTGTTACAATTGCTATTTTAGCACGCAAACTTGCTTGTGTAAAATCTTGAATATTTGCATCATTAATACAAATCTCTCCAGAGTTTGGCTCATAAAGTCGCAAAAGCAAATTCACAAGCGAACTTTTTCCTCCACCGCTGCTTCCGACTAATGCAATGCTTTCTCCTCGTTTGACTTCCAAATTAATATTATGCAAGGCTTGTTTCTCTTGATAAAACAAATCCACATCTTTAAACGCAATCTTTTGTATTTGTGTTGTAAGCTCCTTTGTGCCATCTTGAATTCTTGCGCGACGATTCAACATTTCAAGAATCCTATCACTCGCAGCAAAGGCAATTTGAAATTTACCATAAAGATTATTTAAAGCCTTAAAAGGAGTATAAAGCATAAAAAGCGCCGTAACAAAAGAAAAAAACGCCCCTGTGGAAATCTCATCCTCAATGACTTTATGCCCACCAATTACAATGACAACTGCAATCGCAATCGCGCCTAAAGTCTCCATTAAAGGGGAAGTGAGTTCAGAGACTTTCACGGTTTTCATTGAAATTTTAAACCATTCTTTATTGTAATTTGCAAACTGCTGACATTCCATTTTTTCACCTGCGCTTGCCTTGATAAGCTCCATATTATTAAAAATCTCAATCAATTTAGAGGACAAATCTGCACTTTTTTCTTGCAATTTTTTAGAGTTTTTTCGCATACTTTTTGCGATTCGTGATATAGGATAAAGAGCCAAAGGCATTACGACAAGACCATAAAACGCCAATTCCGGACTTTGATAAATCACCACCCCAACCAATCCAAGAATAGTTAGCCCGTGCTTAACACCCTCCACTAGATAGCTTGAAATCGCATTTTGTATTGCACTAACATCATTCATAACGCGTGAGATTAACTCTCCTTTGCGATAGCGATTAAAAAAATCCATTTCAAAAGTCAAAATTTTTTCTAAAAGAGTCTCTTTTAGCTGACGCACGATGTTTTGCCCTACGAAATTCATATAATAGCTTTGAATCCACGCTCCAGCACCTTTGGCAAAATACGCCAACACAACCAAAAAAGGTAGAATCTGAAGCATTGTCGTGTCTTTTTTGATAAAAATATCGTCTAATACAGGCTTCACAAGATAAGCACTTGCAGCACTTGCACCTGCGACTAGAATCGTGCCAACAATAGAATAAAATAAATATAATTTATAGTTTTTAACATAAGGTAAAAAATATCTAAAAAATTGTTTCAAATGAAGATTCCTTTCAATGAATTTTCAAGCTCATAGCCAAATTCATACTAAAAAATAATCGTGTCGTGATTAACTTTTGGTTGATATTTAATCGGCGATTCATCAGTATAATAAACTCTCTCTCCCTCTACAATCTGACTTTGCACACCTTGTGGAATCATAAATTTGCGTTCCAATCCGGGGTCAATTTCTAAGATTTTGTCAAAGAAATAAGAAAAGGCGGGTGCCGGAGCGACACCTCCCGTTTCGCTATATCCCATCGGTGTATTGTCGTCTTTGCCATACCAAACAATGGCTTCAATGCTAGGAGAAAATCCACAAAACCACGCATCTACATTATCGTTTGTCGTGCCTGTTTTACCTGCTAGCTCAATACCTTCTACTTTGGCACGCTTACCTGTGCCTTGATTAATCGCATTTCGCAAAATATCCACAATCAAAAAGCTTTGTTTGGGTTTGCTTAATTCGCGTTCCTCTCCGCTAAAATAAGCAACATCTCCTTGCATATCCACGATTCTATCAATCAACATTGGTGTGATGACTTTTCCATAGTTTGAAAACACCATAAAATTTTTTGCCATTTCAAGCGGAGAAGCTCCAAAACTCCCTAAAGAAATCGTCAAGTCTTTTGGCACATTTTCAAACCCATAATCCAAAATCTCCCGATAGATTCTATCAAATCCCACTTCCTCCACAAGATTAATCGTCGCAAGATTCAGTGATTTCGTCAAAGCAGTTTTAAGCGAAATAAAACCGCTTAGAGAACTTCCATAATTTTTTGGTTGCCATTTTTTACGCACATTACCCACCCTATATTCATAAGTGCGGGCAATATCAGGAATCTGATAATTTTGAGCCAAGCCGGAATTAATCGCACTAAGATACAAAAAGGGCTTGACACTACTGCCAATTTGTCGTTTGCTTTGTGTCGCGCGTGAAAAATTACTTTTTTGATAATCCACCCCTCCCACAAGTGCTAGAACCTTCCCTGTTTTATTCTCCAACACCACAAAAGCACCATTGAGTTTTTCCTTTAACGCCTCATCTTCTTTGTGTCGCGATAGAATCTGCTCATACCCAAAATACAATGCTTCTTGCGCAATCTCCTGATAATCCAAATCAATGTTTAAATAAATCTTATATCCGGCAGTTTTTAAATCCTCCAACCCGACTAACTGCCGTTGCACTTCATCTACCACATAAGGGGCAACATTTTTTGTCAATGTGTCGTTATAGACCTTGGGTTGCTCACTCAAAGACAAATCTAGCACTTCTTGTGAAATCCACCCCACTTCATACATTCTTTGCAAAACATTATTTGCTCTCCCCAAAGAAAAATCATAATTTTTTGTTGGGTCATAAAAACTTGGCGCACGTGGTAAAGAAACGAGCATTGCAATTTCTTTTAGCGTCAAATCCTCCATACTTTTACGAAAATATCCAAGTGCTGCGGTTTTGATTCCATAAAATCCGTGCCCAAAATAAGTATGATTCAAATAAACTTCCAAAATTTTTTCTTTGGTTAGAATTGTCTCCAAACGCAAGGCTAAAAGAAATTCTTTTATTTTACGCTCGATTGTTTTTTCACGCGTCAAGGCAAGATTCTTGATAAGTTGCTGCGTGATTGTGCTTCCGCCCTCTGCATAGCGCGCATTTTTAATATTTTTAAGCATTGCGCGAATGATTGCGTCAATATTCACGCCTGGGTGCTCAAAGAACAAAGTGTCCTCAATTGCCAAAAGAGCCTCCACAATGCGCGGTGGAATCTCCTCAAAAGTCGCATAAAATCTAAATTCTTTGTCAAAAAGATTTGCAACCAATCGCTCTTGTCTATCAAAAATCTGCGTGGCAATAGGTGGCTGATAGTTAATAATCTTGTCTGTATCGTTGCGAATTTCAGAATAAATTTGAATCACAAAAACTACTATTCCGATTCCAAAAACAATCCCAAGAACAACCAAAATTCTTAAAAAAACTTTTACAAAACTCATAAATAACCTAAATCAAAAAAATAATAAAGTATTAATTTTAACATAGAAATTCTAAAGGCGAGTTTTAAGAGATAAGATTCTGTTATTAGGGTTTGATTTATTGAGTTGTGAGGTATGTAGAATTGCGAGATTCTATGAAAATAGAATCTCGGCAGGTTTTAGAAAGTATAGCGCACTTCCACTTGCAAGCGGTTTCTGTCTTCAGAATCTCTATCACCAAAAATACTATTTCCATTCTCATCAGAATGCTTTGGCGTTACATTTTTATCCCTATCAGTCGTGAGCATTGCATAATACGCACTAAGAGCTAAGTTTTTGTTATATTGCCAGCGCACCACAGGAGTGATTTCTTGGAAATCAATATCGCCTCTGTTTGTCGCACTATATTTTAGCTCGTTTGTCCCATTGACATATTCAATCCCAACATTAAGATTATCCAAAATATCATAATTCAAGCTACCATAGAAAACACTAAGCGAATTGCCTTGATGATTGTTAGGCATTGATTGTCCCTCAATTGGAAGTGTAGAGATGCTTATACCTGTGGCATTGTTTTCAAACCAAGTTTGCCCTACTTTATTAAAGCTTCCCTCATTATCCAAAGATACTGCATAAGAATCTTGTGTATTACCCATATAGCCTAGCTTTAATGCAAGTGGCACATTGTAATCGTGGAATCGCACTCCTGCTTCTAAAGTATAAAGGTCTGCTCCGCCACGCACTCTGTCGCCATAAACTGCTGGATTTGCAAGAATATGATTTCTATCATTATCCAAGTTTGCAAACGCATATTGTCCTGTGATATGAAAAAGGCTGTTATTAAAGCCTAATTGTAAGAACATTCCGCTATCTAAAATATCCTCAATTTTAAATCCCCAAACTTGCGCTTCCACATTTCCCACACTTGTTTCGTAGTTTCCTAATGCTGCAAGCGTATAGAGTGGCTTAGTGATAGAACCTCCGGTATTGTTGCCTGCTGCTGCACCAACATAGCCCGGTTGAAAATCATCAATACTCCAAGAATCAAACGCACCTCCGACAAATGTCCAATGATTGATGTCTGAATTCATCGCCAAAATCCCTGTTCCTCTATCATCTAATGGGTCGTTTAGAGGAGTGGTAAGAATCATTTTCCCTGCTTTAATTGTTGTATTGGTGAAATCTGGAGTAATCACGACATTGAAATCTCCCACACCAAAGCTACTATCTTTTCCTGAACCTAAGCCCTTATCTAGACCGGGATAAGTGTTTCCGTGATTTACATTTTGTTCTGGGTTATGATAGCGCACACCTAGATTCATTGCAACATAATCTGCAACCGGCACTTTAAATAACACATCTGCACGCCATTGATGTCTTGCAGCTCCCTTATCCGAGTTGTCTTTGACATAGTTTCTGTCGGTGTATCTGTCGTCTCTGTAACGATAACGCAACATTCCGCTGACATCTACTCCTTTGATTGCTTCTTCCAAATCCTGCGCACTTGCAGAACTTGCGATTCCACATACCGCGACACACGCCGCTAAACTAAGTTTTAAAAATTTCATTTTGACTCCTTGATTGTTAAAGGCGTGAGATTACTTAAATTATACTTAAATTATACTTAAATTATACTTAAATTATACTTAAATTAACGGATTTTTGGATTCTATGTGGTTAGCTTTTTGTCTTTGCGAGATTTTGGATTGCTTTGGCTTCACCTCGCAAGGACGAGGCAATATATCCTTGCGAGAAAATTTGCAAAATTTTCGTGGCAATCTATCGTCTAAACCAAAAAGGACGCACAATCAAAGCGCAAAATATTTTGCTTCAGAATGTGGCACAATCAGAGCGGAAGTTGTCGCTTCTGGCGTCATTTGGTAAGTTTGACTTAGAGTAATGCCAAATTCTTGCGGATTGAGCAGTCTAAACAACCCCTCACTTAATGCCAAATCTGGACACGCAGGATAGCCAAAGGAATATCGTTCTCCACATTTAGAATCTAGCCCGAGCTCCTTACGCACGCGCATATGCACGAAATCCGCCAATGCTTCTGCCAAATCCATTCCCAAAGCATGCACCAAGTAATATTTATGGTATTGCGATTCCTCATAAAGTTTCTTTTCAAAAGGCGCAAGATTATGCCCGCTTGAGACCAAATGTAAAGCACAAATATCACCCTTTGGATTAAAATAATCGCTTAAACACAAATAAGGCTTTTTGCGACTTCGTGGAAACAAAAATATCTCCGATTCCTTAAAGGCACAATCCGGGCTTAACTCCAAAATCAAACCCTCCTCCAAATCTTTAGGCTCTTTGGTGCGCGTGTGAAAATACCCATAAAGCACAATAGGCTCAAAGATTCTTTGTTCTAGCAATTCTTGTTTAAGGCTTTCAAACAAAGGCTCTAATTCTTTCCGCTTTAGCTCCAAATATTCCTCTTTTTTAAGCTTGCTATATCCCCAACGATGTTTAAAAAGCAAGTCTTTATCCACAAACGCAAAGACTTCTTCTAATTCGCTTTCTTTTAGCTGCAACGACTTGCGCCCAAAAAAGGGTGCTTGATAACTTAGATAATCAAAGTTTAATTCGCACTTTGTAGGCTTTGACACAGAATCGCAAGCGGAATCTGTGGATTTTGTGGAATCTTTGGCGAGTTTTTTTGCCAAACGCACTTCTTGATTGCTTGCCTTATCTACCTTTTCTCCTCGCAAACGCGCCTTATCACTTGGCAAACTCAAATCACTCAAATCTCCACTTTGGATTTTCTGCATTGCCGCCACACTATCAAAAGCGTCTTTACAATAAAACAGGATTCCGTCATAATTTGGCTTGCAATATTCCTCCACAAAATTGCGATTAAGTGCCGCACCACCAAGCATAACAGGAATCGTGATTCCACGTCTTTTAAGCTCCTCTAAATTCTCTTTCATCACTAGGGTAGATTTTACAAGCAAACCACTCATACCGATACAATCTACCTTTTGGGATTCTATCACTTCTATAAACCTTTCTAATTCCGCTTTGATTCCGATATTTATCACATTAAAACCATTGTTGGTAAGGATAATATCTACAAGGTTTTTACCTACATCATGCACATCACCCTTGACCGTCCCAATCACAATCGTAGTTTTATGGGAACTTTGTTTTTTGGGCAAAAAAGCATTCAGATAATCCACACTTTTTTTCATCACTTCCGCGCTCTGAAGCACAAAAGGAAGCTGCATTTCGCCCTTGCCGAACTTCTCACCCACAATCTTCATTGCGTCAATAAGAATTGTATTGATAATTTTTTCTGGTGCGATTCTTTCTTTTACTTGCGGCAAAAGCTCTTGCATCGCATTCAAATCCCCATTGATAAGATATTTTGCGATTCTCTCTTCTTCGCTTAGATTTTCTTCTTCTTTGCTGTTTTGAATCCGCATTCCTGCTTTCTTTTCAAAATGCTTGATAAACGCATACAGAGGCTCGCTTGTGCGTGAAGAATTAAAAATCAAATTCTCACAAATTTGAATATCCTCCTTGTCCATTTGCGCATAAGGAATCAAATGCGCAACATTCACGATTGCACTACTTAAGCCCTTTACAACCGCGTGATAAAGAAAAACAGAGTTTAAGCAAATCCTCCCCTCCTTGCTTAAACCAAAAGAAATATTAGAAAGCCCTAGAGTGCTTCCGGCTTTTGGATAGAGTTCGCGGAGTTCTCTTATCGCCTCTAGTGTCTCTATCCCTGCGGTAAAATATTCTGCGTCTCCGCTCCCAATCGTAAAGGTAAGCGGGTCAAAAATAATATCTTCTTCGCGCAGATGATGCACATTCCTTGCGCGTTCCATCATTCTTTGCGCACACGCCACTTTGCGCTCAAAAGTTTTACACATTCCTTGCTCGTCAATGCTCAAACACACCAAAACCGCACCAAATTTCTTTGCTAAACTCGCAACTTTATCAAATTTTTCAACTCCCTCCTCCAAATTCGCAGAATTAATCATTGCGCGTCCGCCGATAAGCTTCAATGCAGTCTCTAACGCATTGACTTGCGTAGAATCAGGCATTAAAGGAAGTGGAATCTTTGTGGCATAGCGCGAAATCAACTCTCGCATATCCTTGCCCTCTTCCCTCCCGGCAAATGCCACGCTCACATCTAAACAATGCGCACCACTCCGCACTTGCGCACTTCCTACACCCAATGCCCCTTCATAATCCTCTGCGAGCAACAATTCACGAAACGCCTTAGAACCAGTGGCATTAGAACGTTCGCCAATCAGCAAGGGAGCAGGCGTTTGATGAAGCTCTACTGCGCCAAAAAGCGAAGCAATGCTTGGTTTATATTCAGCTTTTGGTGGCAATGGAATCGCATTTTTTGTTTTCTCCACCAAAAGCCTAATATGTTTTGGTGTTGTCCCACAACAACCCCCAAGCAAAGCAACGCCCGCAATTTCTAAAAAACTCTTTTGAATCTCACTAAACTCCTCTGCTTCCATAGGATAATAAGTGATTCCTCCACGATTCTGTGGAAGTCCAGCGTTTGTATGGATAGAGAGAGGAAATTTACACACTTCACTTAAAGCAAGCAAATGTTGTCGCGCCAAATCGGGTCCAAGCCCACAATTCATTCCCAAAGAAAGCAAAGAGAAAGGCTCTAAAATATGGAAAAGTGTCGTAATGTCTGTGCCAATCAGCATTGCGCCATTGGTCTCAATCGTAACAGACACCATTATAGGAATCTTAGGGGCAATCGCCTTACACGCGTGCAATGCAGCTTTAATCTGCAAAGGGTCTTGCGCAGTCTCTAGCAAAATCACATCTGCGCCCGCTTCCTTAAAACCCTCCACGCATTCACAATACCCGCTAAACATTGTGTCATAATCAATATGTCCTAAGCTTGGCAACTTTGTGCCAGGACCCAAAGAAGCCGCGACAAATAGCGCATTTTGTTGATTCTCTAGTGCCTTGTGCGCTTTGATACAAGACTTTGCAAGCAAAACACCCAAAGCCGCAATCTCTTTGCATTGGGATTCCAATCCATATTCTGCCAAAACCCAAGGCATTACCCCAAAAGTATTTGTTTTAAGAATATTTGCTCCCGCTTGCAAATAGCTTGAATGAATCCCCGTAATCACTTCGGGAGCATAGAGGTTTAGAGCTTCTGAACAACCCTCTAACTTCTCACCTCTTTTATTTTCTCCCCAAGTTGGAATCTCTCTTTTTTGGATTTCCGTCCCCATTGCGCCATCAAGAATCAAAACGCGCTTGTTTAATAACTCTTGAATCTTCATTTAAATCCTTTTTGTCGCACGACTTAGCCAAAGCCAAAGCCCACCTAGCAACACAACAATAAACGCGGGGGCAAGAGCGGGATACTCTCCTATCATCTCAAATCCTTTGATTAAAATTCCTCCTGAAAAATATCCAGCGATTCCTAGACTAATACTCCAAATCACCGCACCTATGGCATTATAAAGGTTGAACTTCATCAAAGAATAAGGGGTTAGCGCAATCGCAAGTGGCACAAGCGTTTTTAAGCCATAAATGTATTTTTTGAAAATCAAAATAAGAGAGCCGTATTTACGCATAAGCAAATGCACCAATGCCAATTTACGCCGATGAGACGCAAGATAAGGCTGCATCATTGCCTTTTGATAACGCGCAAGATAAAAAAGTAACCAATCTCCCAAAAAATTTGCCACACAAGCAACCAAAATGCTAAGGCTTAAATCCATTTTGCCTGCAAAACTCAAAACACTTGCACCAATAAGAGCGACAAATCCACCGCCAAGAGAGTATAAAAATAAAATTGCATAGCCATATTTCGCAATCAAATCTATCGTTTCTTGCATTGTTTTCCTTAAGTTTTAACGAATCAAAAGTAAAACTTTAGCAAAATCTTGTCTTTTTTGTGATAAATTCTGCTAAATTATCTTTTAGTAATGGAATCTAAAGACGAAATTTTCTTTGGAGGATTGCTTGCTATAAGCCAACATTATAGAAATTTTAATTTGTCTTATTATGTTCTTTGGGATAAAGTGAAGCGTGCCAAATACAAAACCCTACCAAAGCCACACCTGCCCCTATATGCACTGCCTTTGCTACTCTATTTTTCACAAACAATGCACTCCCGCTTGTCAGTAATAAAGTCGTTGTCATACCTATTTTCGCCATTTCTCTCTTCATTTCCATATAGCTTTTTGTAAATTTTGGATTCCGTTTTCCAAGAGGCTTGCTTGTTTGTGATTCTTTTTGCGTTGCTATCTTTTCTTTCATATTTGTCCTTTTGTCTTTGATTTCATCTTGTGTTGTTGGTATTTTTTTCTTTTTAATTGTGCATTTTGTAATGTTTTTGCTGTTAGGATTCCGCTTGCAAAAGTGGTTAAAAGTAATAAAATCTGCATTTATAATCCTTTAAATTTTAATGCGTCGCAATGCGTTTAGCAAAAGCGCAATCGTTGTTCCATTGTGCATAAAGGCGGTTTGAATCGGACTAAGCTTCCCAAGACTTGCTAAAGCTAGAATCAACGAATTAACACTCACAGCAATTTTAAATCCTCTATGCACTTTCTTTAAGGCTGCCACTGCAAGCTCCCTTGCCTCCGCCACCACTTCAATATCATCACGCAAGAGCACAATATCCGCACTTGCTTTGGCAATATCTGCTCCTTTGTGCATACCTATTCCAACATCTGCGCGTATTAGAGCGGGTGCGTCGTTAATTCCATCGCCGACAAAAGCAACTTTTTTGCCCTCTTGCATAATGTCCTCTAAAATTTCAGCCTTTTGGGTGGGCAAAACTTCTGCATAATAGCGGTCAATCCCCAACTCTAAAGCAATTTGCTTGGCTTTTTGATGTGTATCTCCTGTAAGCATAATGATTTCCTTAATGCCACTTTCACGCAGGCGCGATAAAGCTTTTTTAGCATTTTCTCTTAAAGTATCCTTTAGTAAAATAACGCCTAAAAGCTTCTTGTCGTAACCTATAAATAAAGGCATTTCACCATTTTTTAAGTGTTTGGAGATTCTTTGTTCATAAAAATCAAATACGATTCCCTCATCGTCTTCTAAAAAATGTCTAGAGCCGATAATAACGCATTTTCCACTAATTTCACTTTTGACGCCATGCGCGACGATAAAGGTTACTTCATCGTGATGAAAATGCCTAAAATGCTTTTCTCTTGCTGCTTTTACAACTGCTTTTGCAACAGGGTGAAAATAATGCTCCTCAATACTTGCGGCGAGATTCAATACCGCTTCTTTATCCCAAGATTCCTCAAAAGAAACTACATCTAGCACTTCTAAATCACCTTTAGTTAAAGTGCCTGTTTTGTCAAATACAAACACCTCTGCAAGTTGCAAAGATTCCAAGCTTTTTGCACCTTTGATAATAATTCCCTCCTTGCCCGCATTGGAAATAGCAGATTTAAACGCAACGGGGGTTGTAAGCTTCAATGCGCAAGAATAATCGGCTTGCAACACACTCGCACTGCGCATAAGGTCTTGAGTAAAAAAATAAGAAAGCAAGGATAAACCAAGCGTAATAGGCACTAAAGAATCCGCCATTTTAGAAGCATTCAATTCTTGAGAGGATTTTTGCACAAGTGTTTCTTTAATATAGGTTTTTATACGCGCCATTGCAGTTTGTTCCCCCACAGATTCCGCCCAAACCTTAATTTGTCCCTCTTGCACAATCGTGCCAGAGAGCACTTTATCTCCATAATCTTTAGGGGTAGGAGTTGCTTCACCTGTCATAGAAATTTGATTTATCAATGCTTTCCCTTGTGTGATGTGTCCATCTACCAAAATTGTATCTCCTGCACCAATCACAACAATATCACTAACTTTCAGTTCCTCACTTGAGACTTGCAAAAGCACATTTTCGCCATCTTGGATTCTCTCTACCCAAGCTTCCCCACTCTTTTGCTTTGCAAGCTCTTTTAGCAAATCATCACTTTTGTACATTGTCATCTCTTCAATGTATTCTCCAAGTGCTAACATAAAATTCGTAGAGTTTGCTGTCTTGAAATCTTTTAAATACAATGAAATGGCTACCGCCATAGCTTCCAATGTGCGCGAATTAATGCCGTGTGTTAAGGTTTCTTTAATTCCACTAAAAAGCAAAGGAGCGGAGGCAATCGCAGAGAATCCTAATTGAAATTTGGGATTCTGTAAAAAAGGAGAAATTAAAAACGCGCTTCCCGCTCGCGCCACTTCAGCAGAACTCGGAATCTCATCACGCAAAGCCAAATAGCTTTCTTTTTTATTGACTCCTTGCGATTCTACCTTTGCTTGTTCCAAGGCTGTTTGCACTAGACTTGTAATCTCCTCTAACTCACCCCTGAAAACCACAATCACATTGCCCAAAATTGCATTTACACGGGCATTGGAAATCTCTGCGCAAGATTCAAGCAAAAGACGCAATTTTAGAGAATCCACCCTGAAACTAGATTTGCAATGATATTTAAAACGTGCTCTTGTTTGGGTTGCGTGCAATAAAATAAGTTGCATTGCTTTGCCTAATGCTCTTTAGGTGTCCATTTCAACATCATTGACTTCCGCCTTTGCGTCCTCATAACGTTCTTTTAACTCCTCTATTCCGCTTTCAAACAAGCTACTTACCTTGGCAAAACCTTTAAAAATCGCTTTTTGTGCATTCTCATTAGTTAAGATAAAGGTTGCAACTGCACCAATAAGTGCGCCTTTTAGAAAATCTTTTTGCGTATTCTCATTTCCAAGAAATCCTGTTGTAGTATAAGGATTGTTTTGGTTTTGAGAGTTTGGGATTCCGTATTGCGCATTGTTTTGTGTATTTCTTGTGTCAAAAGAATTGATATAGGGATTATTTGGATTTGGTTGAGACATTTAAGAACTCCTTTTATAAATTATGATTCAGTTTTAAGATTCTTTTTTTGGATTTGCAAGTGCTTGGATTCCATAAATACTCACTACTCCAATAGCAACCAATGTTGTGGCTTCTAGCAAACTTTTCAATGGTAATTGTGTGTTTCCCAAAGAATTTGCTGCTGCGATTCCACAAGCCGTGATGATTCCACCCTCCAAAGTTGCAACAGCCGTATTCTTAAGAGCTTCTTTTTGGCTAATTTCTCCTTTTTGAACCTTAAGAATCTCATAAGCTCCACTCAATATCAAAGCAATTACTCCACCACTTAATGCGTGTCCAGTAATAGAGCGAGGCATACCTGTATTAATAATCATTTCAAAAACTCCTTATGTGGTTTGCGTAGAATCCTTAGAATCCTCTTTGGAGTCTATCTTATCCTTTAAATTCTGTGCGGTTTTTTCAAGGGTGCTTTGCACACATTGCAATGCCTTATGGGAAACCTCTCTCCCTTTATCTAAGCCTTTTTGCAAATCTGCATTTATTGTGTGATTTT
Source organism: Helicobacter ganmani (assembly GCF_003364315.1). Classification (NCBI taxonomy): domain Bacteria; kingdom Pseudomonadati; phylum Campylobacterota; class Epsilonproteobacteria; order Campylobacterales; family Helicobacteraceae; genus Helicobacter; species Helicobacter ganmani. The sequence continues at coordinate 100,947 of NZ_NXLS01000004.1, forward strand.
CAAAAGATTCTTTGATTTTTCTGCGCTGCGTAAAGAGAAGCGCAACTCCTGCCCCGACTGCTAGCCCCGCAACAAATGGTAATGCCATTTTTACTCCTTGTTTTGATTTAAAAATTCGTTTAATAAACTCGCCCCCAATGCTCCAACAATGACCCCGCCAATGAGAGAATAGTTGAATTTATGCAAAAAACTTTCTAACTCCATTTGACTTAGAGCTCCATTTTGCATTTTATTAACCATTTCACCTGCCTCATTTAAGAGTGCTTTACCCTCACTTAAGGCTTTAAGTGTGCTTTGGAGATTTTGTGTAGAATCTCGTGCAACACCTTGAACCTGCTCAAATGTATGAATAAGTGCGGGAATATGGTTATTAAAGCTTGCAGCTTGGAGACGATAAAAGGTGTCTAACACTTCCGAATCCTTCTCATTTGCAATAAGAGTATTGTAAAGTTCTACATTTTTATTTTCGTTTATAAGTGCAGTCTGTAAAATTTCCTCTATGCTAGAAAAACTTGCAAAACTCTCCGCATTGTAAGGATTCTGTGGAATTACAACACCTAAATTTTGCAAATGCCAACTCAAAGCGTTAATATGCGTTTGTTCGGCATTTTGGAGATGAGCAAAGACTTGCCCATAAGAGCTTACAGACGCATAAAAGCTATAAGCTTTGTATTCATCGTTTAAAGCCAAAAGTAAATTTTCAGCCCTCATTTAATCTCCTTTGAAGATGATAATTGATTATTTGCGCAATCTCTTCTAGTTTTTCACCCTGCATTAAATCCTCAAAAACCTTTGGATTTAGCAAATGTGCGTCATATTGAATCGTCAATGAGCCAATTAATTCATTAAGCTTGATGGTGGATATCAATGGAGTTTTTTCTAAAAATTTCAAAAATGCCTGAAAATCTACCGCACTATTTTCCACATATTTTTTCAATTTCGCATCTGCACGCAAACGGATTCTACCCTTTGTGTGATGAATAATAGAAAAATAATCACTAAAAACCTGCAAGTCTTGAGGTGTAATGGAAAATTCCTGACCCTCTTTAAATATAAATTTTTCCACTCTGCTTTCTTTAAAATTGGTAATCAATGTCAATATCTTAAAGCGGAATTATAGAATAATGAAAATTAATATCATCTTAAAGTTTTTTAAAAAGTTAAGTTTTAATTCTCTTCAATCGCAATTAAACAAAAACTTTGTAGAATTGCGCGAAAATTTCATTCTTAAAAGGTATTTTATGGAAAAGCCGGCTGTTGATAAAAAGGCTATTAAGCAGTTTTTTGATTTTTGCAAGGAAAATGAAGTTGAGTTTATTGACTTCCGCGTTACAGATATTAAGGGGATTTGGCATCATTTTTCCTTTAGTGCAAGCTCTATTGATGAAAGTAGCTTTGAGGGGATTCCCTTTGATGGAAGCTCCTTTCCTGCGTGGCAACCCGTTCATCAGTCGGATATGATTCTAATCCCAGACCCCGTGCGTTATTTTATTGACCCTTTCACCGCCGACACGACAATAGTAGTATTTTGTGATGTATGGGATATCTACAAAAACAAACCCTATGAAAAATGCCCACGCAGTATCATCAAACGCGCAATGAAACATCTAAACGAAAGTGGAATCGGTGATGTGGCATATTTTGGTCCAGAAAATGAATTTTTCATTTTTGATTCTATCAAGATGAAAGATTCTGTGAATTGTCAATACTATGAAATTGACACAGAAGAAGGAGAATGGAATCGCTCTAAAGAATACGAAGGAGTCAATCTTGGACATCGTCCTGGCACAAAAGGAGGTTATTTCCCTGTTGCTCCTGTAGATTCTATGGTAGATTTGCGTGCAGAGATTGTCAAGGTGCTCAATCAAGTAGGACTAGAAACTTTTATCGTGCATCACGAAGTTGCGCAAGGACAAGGAGAGGTAGGAGTTAAATTTGGTGATATGTTAGAAGCAGCAGATAATGTTCAAAAGCTTAAATATGTTGTAAAAATGGTTGCTCATCTGAATGGCAAAACAGCTACTTTTATGCCAAAACCACTTTATGGGGACAATGGGAGCGGTATGCACACGCATATTAGCATTTGGAAAAAAGGCAAGAATCTTTTTGCAGGAAATGCCTATGAGGGTTTAAGCGAAATGGCAATGCACTTTTTAGGCGGTGTTTTAAAGCACGCAAGAAGCATTGCGGCTTTTACAAATGCTTCAACAAATTCCTATAAACGCTTGATTCCCGGCTTTGAAGCACCTAGTATTCTTACTTATTCTGCACAGAATCGCAGTGCGAGCATTCGGATTCCCTATAATAGTGGAGAAAAAGCGAAGAGAATGGAATTTCGTTTCCCAGATAGCTCAAGCAACCCTTACTTAGCTTTTGCTGCACTTTTAATGGGGGGGCTAGATGGTATTATCAATCAAATAGACCCGGGCAAACCAATGGAAGTCAATCTTTTTGAGCTTACTTTAGATGAGATTCGTGAAAAAGGCATCAAGCAACTTCCACATACCCTAAGAAGTGCAATTGAAGAAATGCTTTTAGATAAGGAATTTTACAAAGTTGGGCAAGTTTTTAGTGAAGAGTTTATTCAAACCTACAAACAATATAAATTTGAAACTGAAATTTGGCCTTGGGAAGCGCGTCCGCATCCTTTTGAGTTTATCACAACTTACAGCTGCTAGATTCTATAATCTCTTGCAGTTTTTTCAAGGCGTAAAACTAGAAAAAGAGTTTTAAACTCACAAAAAATCTTTTGTGTCATTTACCCTGATTCTTTTTATTTTAAATTTGCTATAATAGCAGAATCTATTTTTTATACAGGATTTAATATGGAGTCTTCAACAATCAATCTTCTTAGCAACTATATGCCTATGGTGCAACGTTATCAATCGCAATTTTCATCTTTTAATACCTTACTTAGCAAAACAACTTTGACAGGCAAAATTAGCTCATTAGATATTGCGGAAAATCTTTTTGATTATATGGAGACGACACAAGAAAAGTTTGAGAATCTTCAAGATAGGCTTATTGAAACTATCTTAGAACAAACCTTTTTTAATTCCTATGAAGAAGCAAACACTTCTGCAAAAATCATTGCGGAAATCTTTAAGCTTTATTTTCACAATCGCCACGAAGACATCTCTACGCTCGCAGAAAGTAAATATTTACTAGATTTATGTCTAAACTTTGAATCCCACAAAGATAAAAATCCAGAACAATGCAAAGTTGCTTTAGAAACAATTGTTGCATATCTTAAAAGATTTGCTACTAGCAGCGCAGTTTATAAAGATATTATGATTTATCACAATGATGGCACACTTTTGCAAACAATTGATTTAGGCAAAAAATACGCTATTGCTTATGCTACAAAACTATCCCCTATTCTTGAAGCACGCAACATAGAAAAATATGGGGAGTTTTATCAAAAAGTTGATTTTTATGATACCAAAGAAAAAGAGAAAGAAGAAAGAACAGAATTCTTCTTCGTCATTCCTTTGCGCCAAAACAAAGAACAAGCACCTATTATGGTGCTTACTTTTGTGGTAGATGTCCAAGAAGAATTTAAAACGATTTTAGAACGTTTTCCCTATCGCTTACCACAATCTAATCTTGTGATTATTAATCAAAAAAATCATATTTTATTTTCTGATAATACGCGTATGTTTCCCAATGGACAATTGTTAAGTTTAACCGAACACAAAGATTACACTTTTTTAGAATATCGCTCTAAGGCTTGTATGGTTGCGTTGCAAGAAATCAATAACATACAAGGTTTTACAAGCATTACAGAGCAATGGCGCATTTGTAGAATCGTGCCGCTTTATGTTGCATTTGATACCAAAAAACAAACCAACCACAAAATTGACCCTCTTTTACTAGAAAATTCTTTGCTTGTTACAAAAGATTTAGACATTGTCATTGCAGAAAGTGAAAACATTAATGAAGAATTAGGAGATGTTGTTATCAATGGTGAGATTATTGCCTCAAAAAGCCATTCTTATGCACTCAATCCAATTTTAAATAATATTAGAATCTTAAGCGAAGAAATGAACACACTTTGCGTCCAATCAACGGAAGAACTACAAAAAGGAATCTATAATGCCCTCTTTAATGTGATTGACTATTATTCCAAATATTTTGCATTAATTACAGATAGCCTTTTTAGAGAATGTGTTAAAGATTCTAGATGGATAAAACATGGTATAGAATTTAAAAACTACTTAGATGAGCATATGCAAGGCAATCTTACACCTGAAACGCTTGCAAGCACCAAGACACTTTTAGAACGTTTAAAAACAAATTTTAGTAATTTTTATAACATTATCCTTTTTGACAAAGAGGGTAATACTTTACAAAACGCATTAGATGATATTCAATTCAATGCAAAAAAACTCGGAATTATTGACCGTTTCAATAGTAGCAATCTCAATAATCTCATTGTTTCTAACTATGAACCAACGGCATTCTATAACAACAAAAAAACTATTCTTTTTTATGATGCAATTAAGGGAGATAACAATAAATTCTTAGGTGGCTTGCTTTTTGTGCTAGATTTAGAAAAGATTCAAGTATTCTTGGATAATTCCCTACCTAAAGAATCTGCGATTCTTTCTGAAAAAAGTGAAATATTCAGTGTTGCATTTGATAGTGCAAAAAATATTTTAGCCACCACAAAACCAGATTTCAACTTTGAAAATTATAATTTAAGTGATACATTTGATTTCAAAAGTCTAAAAAATTTCAAAAAAATTATTCAAATTGGACAAAAACATTATTTGATTTGCAGCGAAGTCTGCGACCCTGCACAAAGTGCTTTTACAGAATATACAAAACGCTCACTCTATGTTATGATTTTTGTTGCGGTCAAAATAGAAGAGAATATGGAGCAAATTCTACAACAAACCGAATCACTAGAATCTCCAAAAGAGCAGTCCAACTAGCCATCTCCCATAAGATTCCGCTTGTGGAATCTTATCTTAGACAATAAATTAAATCAATCAATTTTCAACACAGCCAAAAATGCTTCTTGTGGGAGAGCAACTTTGCCAATTGCTTTCATACGCTTTTTTCCTTCCTTTTGCTTTTCAAGCAATTTGCGCTTACGCGTAATATCTCCTCCATAACATTTAGCAGTAACATTCTTACCCATAGATTTGACGGTTTCGCGTGCAATGATTTTATTGCCCACACTCGCCTGAATTGCTACTTCAAATAATTGCCGAGGGATAATCTCTTTCATTGCCTCTACTAACTCTTTACCCCTCTCGTAGGCTTTAGACTTTGGCACGATGATACTAAGCGCATCTACAATCTCATTTGCGACGCGAATATCAAGCTTTGCCAAATCTCCCTCTTGATAGCCAATAGGCTCATAATCAAAGCTCGCATAGCCTTTTGTGCAGGATTTTAATTTATCATAAAAATCCATTACGATTTCATTTGTCGGAATCCAATATTCTAGCAAAACACGCGTTTCTTGCAAATATTCCATTTTCTTTTGGATTCCACGTCGCTTGTTCAAAAGCGTAATCATATTACCCAAAAACTCACTCGGAACGATAATTGTAGCTCTTACATAAGGTTCTTTAATCCCTGCAATCTTTTGCTCTGGTGGCAATTCACTAGGATTTTGAATATAAACAATCTCTCCGTCTGTCTTGCTTACCTCATACACAACCGTAGGAGCAGTAGCAATCAAATCAAGCCCGAATTCGCGCTCCAATCTTTCTTTGATGACTTCCATATGCAACAAGCCCAAAAAACCTATGCGGAATCCAAACCCTAATGCAACAGAAGTTTCAGGTTCATAAGTCAAACTAGAATCGTTCAATTTTAGCTTGTCTAGTGCGTCGCGCAAATCCTCAAACTTGTCTGTATCAATCGGATAAATCCCTGCAAACACAAAAGGTTTTGCGGGTTCAAACCCAGCCACAGGCTCTTTTGTGCGCTCCTTAAAATCTGTCATTGTATCCCCTACAGCAATGTCTGTTACATTCTTAAGCCCCAAAATCACGATTCCAATCTCCCCACTTTGAATCACCTTTGTTTTTTCTTGACGCAAAGGGTGCGGATACATAAGCCCCAAAACTTCGTGATTCTTATCGCTTCCCATAATATAAAGATTCTGCCCGACCTTGATACTTCCGTCAAAAACCCTTACAAGAGCAAGTGCGCCAAGATAATTATCAAACCAAGAATCATAAATCAATGCCTTTGTGGGTGCATTAGAATCACCGCTTGGCGCAGGGATTTTCTCCACAATGCTATTGAGCAATTCTGTGATTCCAAGATTTGCCTTTGCACTCACTTGCAAAGCGTTTGTGCAATCTAGTCCAATTGTCTGTTCAATCTCATTTCTCACGCGTTCCACATTTGCCGCAGGTAAATCAATTTTATTAAGCACGGGGATAATTTCAAGATTATTTTCCAAAGCAATATAAACATTTGCGATTGTTTGCGCCTCTACTCCTTGACTTGCATCTACTACCAATAATGCGCCATCACTTGAAGCAAGAGAACGCGAAACTTCATAGCTAAAATCCACATGTCCGGGCGTATCAATCAAATTTAAAATATAATTTTCACCTTTATAATTATAGTTTAAACGCACACTTTGCGCCTTGATTGTGATTCCTCTCTCTTTTTCAATCTCCATTGTATCCATTACTTGGGCACTCATCTCACGCGCACTAATTGCGCCACAAGCCTGAATCAAACAATCTGCCAAAGTAGATTTACCATGGTCAATGTGTGCAATAATAGAAAAATTACGAATCTTTTGCATTGCGTCCATTAGAATTAAACCTCAATCATCAATTTTGAAGCCAAAATCTTAGCAAATTTACACTTAATATTTTTGGCTATGCTATAATTTAGGCTTTGATTTTTCATTTTAAGGTATTTTATGAAAATATTTCATTTATTCACTAAAATTTTAGATTTTATTACAAAATATTTAAAAGTATTCATCTTTTTGCTCGTGGTTGGATTGATTTTCACACCAAAAGATGATTTGCCAAAGCAAGATGCAAATGTCGCAAGAATCAATCTCTATGGCACAATTTTGCAAAGTGATACTTTTTTAGAAGAATTAGAAAAAATAGAGCAAAACCCAAAGATTCAAGGAATCTTACTTGTCATTGATTCGCCCGGAGGAGCAATTGCTCCAAGCGTAGAAATTTCCGAAGCCATCAAACGCATTCACACAAAAATCCCTGTGGTTGCCTATGCACAAGGAACAATGGCAAGTGGAAGCTATTTAGCGGGTGTTTGGGCGGATTCTATCGTAGCAAATCGTGGCGCGCTTTTAGGTTCTATTGGTGTCATCATCAATGGCGCAGACATCAGCGAACTTGCAGAAAAACTCGGGATTAAGCCACAAACCCTCAAAGCTGGAATCTATAAAGAAGCAGGAACTTTTATGAGAAAGTGGAATCCTCAAGAAGAAGCTATGTTAAAAGATTTAGTTGAAGAACAATATAAAATGTTTGTCCAAGAAGTTACCCTTGCACGCAAAATTTCACTACAAGAAGAGCCAAACTTCGCACAAGGCAGAATCCTAAGTGCCAACAATGCATTAAAATTTAAGTTAATTGATAAAATCGGCAGCCTTTATGACGCGCAAGAGTTACTTTTCATAAAAGCCAACATTCAAAATCCCAAGTGGCACAAAGAGGAAAAAGATAAAATTGAAATCTATTTGGAAAAAATCTTTGGGGACAATATCGCACTTGGTGTGCAAAATGGAATTGCGCTCGCATTAGAGCAATTATCCAAAATTTGGCTAAAGGGCAACTAATGCAAATGATACTAAAAATCAAAACACCAGACCAAAAAGGCTTAATTGCAGAGATTACACGCGTAATTTTTGAATTTAATCTAAATATTTTAAAAAATGATGAATTTGTAGATAAGGAGAATAATCTCTTTTTTATGCGCTCTGAAATGGAGGGGGATTGCTCCATAAAATCGTTGCAAAAAGCAATCCGTGCCCTACTTTCTCCACAAGCAAATATAGAAGTCTTTGAGGCAAAGCGAAAAAAAATCGTGATATTATGCACAAAAGAAAATCATTGTTTAGGAGACTTACTGATTCGCTACGATAGCGGCGAGTTGAATGCAGACATTTTGGCCGTTGTGTCTAATTACACGCTTTTAGAACCTTTATGCCAAAAGTTTAATTTGCCTTTTATCTGCATTCCCAGCGAAAATCTAACTCGTGAGGAACACGAAACGAAAGTCTTAAAAGTACTAGAAAGATTCCCTAGTGATTATATCGTGCTTGCAAAATATATGCGTATTTTAAGCCCAAATTTTGTCAAAAGATTTGAGGGCAAGATTATCAATATTCATCATAGCTTTCTTCCTGCATTTATCGGGGCAAATCCCTATAAACAAGCTTACGAGCGCGGAGTGAAAATCATTGGAGCAACGGCGCATTTTGTAAATAACGCACTAGATGAAGGACCCATTATCTATCAAGACATTACAAAAGTCAATCACGCAATGAGTTGGAAAGATATGCAAAAAAGCGGACGCGATGTAGAGAAAATCGTGCTAGCTAAGGCACTCAATCTCGCATTAGAAGAAAAGATTTTTGTTTATAACAATAAAACCATTGTCTTTTAACCTCACCTTGCAATTCGTAGCCTGCGTTATTGCAAGGGCTTGTGAGGCTTCATAGAAATCGTAGCATACACCACGATGGCAATTCACTCTCAATTAGCACAAATCCATATTTTAGCATAAACCAAACTAAATAAAATCTTAATCCCTGCGATTCCATACCTTGTGCTTTTTAGAATCTAAAATATACTGAAGCTTTTGCTTTGATTTTGTAATTGCATATCAGAAAAAATTTCTTTTTCTAAATAATACCATTCTAAATCCGAAGGAATAGAGGAATCAGGCAAAGATTGCGCACTGCCACTTTCTCCAGCACTTTGCAAAGAGCGCGCACTATATCCCGCAATCTCTCCACCTTTCATAAAATACGCTGTCACTCCAGCACCGATTCCAGCACCTAATAAAAATGCGTCCGTTTTAGGGGAAATGCACCCACCAAAAAATACTGCCACACACGCAAGATAGCCAAAGATACACGCTTTTTTGATAATTTTTTGCTTCATTGTCTGCCTTTTTCAAATAGGATTCTACCTTTCTCTAAGCACACTTTATTCCAAAATTGGATAAAATCGCAAACTTCAAGCAAAAAACTCGCAAAAGGTAAGGTTTCGCAATGTTTGGAATGGGATTTTTTGAAATTTTGATGATTGCAGTCGTAGCAATTATTTTTTTAGGACCAGAAAAATTACCCAAAGCGTTGGTAGATATGGCAAAATTCCTTAGGGCAGTCAAAAAAACGATGGACGACGCAAAAGAAAATTTAGAGCGCGAAGTCAATCTTAATAAAATCAAAGAAGAAGCCCTAGCCTACAAAAACAGCATTACGCAAGAAGTCCAAACCCTAAGCAAAGATTTGGAGCTAAAAGACCTCAACTTAGACCTTGAACCAAATTCCTCACCCTCACAAACCACCAAGGAGAATCCACAAACAAACCAAACCACCACTAAAGATTCTACCCTAGAAAAATCATCGCATTCTCAAAGCAAAGAAATCCAACCCAATAAGCTTGACAAGACGACTTTGAGATTTGGTGCAAATTTAGCAGAAGAACAATCACAAACCCAAACAACAAGGAATGAAAATGTTTGAAGATTTAAAACCTCACATTCAGGATTTGCGAAAGTGTCTGATTCGTATTACTCTTGCACTTCTTGTTACTTTCCTTGCCTCCTTTTATTTTTGGGAATTTATCCTAGATTGGATGGTTGCTCCTCTTAGCTCCGCACTTCCAAAGGGACGCGAAAGTGTAATTTTTACACAAGTTGGGGAAGCATTTTTTACCGCTATTAAGGTAGCGTTTTTTAGTGGATTTATCTTTGCTTTGCCTGTAATTTTTTGGCAAATTTGGGCATTTGTCGCGCCCGGCTTATACGATAATGAAAAAAAACTCGTGCTTCCTTTTGTGATTTTTGGAACATTTTTCTTTCTGTGTGGCTGTGCTTTTGCCTATTACATTGCCTTTCCCATTGGCTTTGGATATTTAATCAACTTTGGCTCCCAACTTTTTACCGCACTTCCAAGCATAGGAGAATATGTCAGCTTTTTTGCTAAATTAATGGTTGGCTTTGGAATCTCTTTTGAACTCCCTGTGATTACATTTTTCCTAGCAAAAATTGGGCTCATTACCGATAGGACATTAAAAGAATATTTCAAATATGCCATTGTTTTTATCTTTGTTCTTGCGGCGATTCTCACTCCTCCTGATGTGCTTTCACAATTTTTAATGGCGATTCCACTTGTTTTGCTTTATGGATTGTCTATTATGATTGCCAAAATGGTAAATCCCTACAAAGAATCACAAGAAAAAGACGATGAGGCAGGAGAATAAATGCGTGAATTGCAACTTAAAAGCTATGATTATATCTTACCCAAAGAGCGCATTGCAACCTACCCTATTGTCCCAAAGGAAGAGGCAAAATTGCTAGTTTATGAACGCGCAAGCGATAAAATAACACATACAACTTTCAAAGATTTTGCAAACTTTCTACCACAAGATACCTTGCTTGTTTTTAATAATACCAAGGTTTTACCCGCAAGGCTCTATGGCACAAAAGTTGTGCAAGATTCTAAAAACCCTAACACAAAAGGTGCAAAAATTGAAGCACTCTTCCACAAAGAAATAACACCCAATGTCTATCTAATGCAATTTAAAGGGCGTTTGAAAGTCGGGCTTTTAGTTGCCTTTGAGGGAGGAATTTTTGCTAGAATCCTAAAAGACAATCAAGATTCTACGCTTGGCGCAGGATTTAAAGAAGCAGAATTTTTCAGGATTCCACAAAAAAACTTGCAAAATTATCTACAATCTTTTTCCAAAACCTTAGAATCTCCTTTGAATCGTGAAGAGTTTTTTGAATTTTTAGAACACTTTGGACATATTCCTTTGCCTCCCTATCTTAAGCGACAAGATACGCAAGCAGACAAAAAGGATTATCAGAGCGTTTTTGCCAAACATTTAGGAGCAATTGCCGCTCCAACTGCGTCCTTACATTTTAGCGAAGAATCCTATAAGAATCTAAAGCAAAACTTTCAAAACACAGAAATAACATTGCACGTGGGTGCTGGGACTTTTGTAGGCGTGCAAAGCGAGAATATTTTAGAACACAAAATGCATAAAGAATATTTTTTTATCTCGCAAGATTCCGCAGATAAAATCTATCAAGCCTCTCATATTACCGCTATTGGAACGACTGCCACACGCGTGATTGAGGAGTTTGCTAGAAATGGAAAGCTTCGTGGCGAATGTGATTTGTTTTTACACCCCCAAAACAAACCTCGCAAAACAAATGCGCTTTTAACAAACTTTCATCTACCAAAAACCACTCTTTTAATGCTTGTTGCTTCTTTTGTAAGCTTAGATACAATGCAGCGACTCTACAAAGAGGCAATAGCACGAAATTACCGCTTTTATTCCTACGGCGATGGAATGTTGATATTATAGATTCTACATAGGAAAGATGCAATGAAAAATCTGCAAACCTCACAAATTGCTCTCTTAAAATCTTATGCGAATCTGCTTTTACATTGGAATACGATTCATAATTTAAGCGGAGCAAAGGACATTCAAAGCATTCAAAAAAATATTCAAGATTCTCTCTATCCTTTGAGTTTAGAAGAGTTGAATCTACACACAAAAACCAACCTATTAGATGTTGGAAGCGGCAACGGCTTCCCAAGCATTCCTCTTGGAATCGCGCTTGGGGTTCCTACGATTCTCTGTGAACCCAACGCCAAAAAAGCTGCTTTTTTGCAAAATATTAAAGCGAATTTAAACCTAAAAAACTTTACAATTCAACGCAAAAAGATAGAATCGCTAGAGTTAGAAATCAAGCCGAATCTGATTACTTCAAGGGCAACTTTTAACATAAAAAAATTTTTAGAAAAGTGCAGCAAGCACATTTCGCAAGAAACGACTATCTTACTCTATAAGGGCTCAAACTTTGAAAATGAGATTCCAAAAGGCTTAAAATATACTCATTTTCAAAGGGACTTGTTGCATTATCTTGTCATTTTAGGAGAGAATTTAAAATGTTAAAATTTTTTTTATTAATTTTATTCTTAGTTGGCGTGTATTTACTTTTCTTTCGCAAAAACCAACAAAAACCAACAAAAAATGACTTCAAATCAACGCAAGATTCTATTATGCTTGAATGCACACAATGCGGAACTTATGTTTCAAACGAAGAAGTAATTATTAAAGATGGTAAATATTATTGCTCCAAAGAATGTGCCAAACTTGCTTAAAGGATAAAAAATGCTGATTTTGAATCACCCTTGTATTCACCCCCTAAATCTCGTCCGCATTTCTTCTCAAGAGCAAATCACCCATTCTCTGCCCTCTGATTTTTTGTTGCTTTCTTGCGATTCTTTTACACAAACCTTAGCTCTTGCGCGTTTTTGTAATAGCAATACTTTGGCTTATGCAAGTTTTGTTAGAAATACCAAAGAAGCCTTATTTTTGGTTAATTTAAATGTGCGATTCTTGCTTTGCAGGGAAATCCACCTTGCAAAAACTTTGCAAAAACTCGCAGAAACCTATCTCTTTGACGCAAAAATTTTACTTTGTATTCAAGAGGAACAAGAAATTGAAAAAACTGCAGAATGCGGCATTGATGGGGTGATTTTTGCCAACCTTTAATACTTTGGAATCCTACGCTCCTTTTAATGCTTTAGCCAAAGAGGATTTAATGCTTTTAAGCCAAATTACAACTTTCAAGCATTTTGTCGCCAAAGAAATGGTGCTTTATGAGCAAACGCGCGTTTCCTCTTTGTTTTTCTTATGCAAAGGATGCTTAAAACTCTATAAAGTTGGACGCTTTGACAATGAAGTATTTTTGGGGATTTTAGAAAATGGGCTTTTGTTGGACTTTAACTCACAAAATACAAAAGGAGAGTTTTTCTCTTTTGCAAATCTTGAATGTGTGGAAGATTCTCTCATCGCCTGTTTTGATGGTATAAAACTAACGCAAATTTTAGAGCAGAATCCTTGTATTTTAGCTTTATTTTTCAAAGAAACTCAAAAAAAAATCGCACTTTTTGAGGAGGTGATTCAAAAGAATCTCATTTTTGATAGCACCGCAAAAATAGCCTATACGCTTTATTTTCATTTAGATAGTTTCAATGCACACAAAAAGCAAGAAAATGCTGCTTTTTTAAATATTCAGCCCGAGACACTTTCTAGAACTTTAAAAAAACTTCATCGTGATAATATTTTACTCACCAACAAACAAGGTAAGATTGAGATTATCAATCCACAAAAACTTCATAATATTTTTAAACAGGATTAAGAATGACAAAAATTGTAACGCGCCTCATCATACTTGGGATTCTTACAACCTTTTGTGTTGGGGTAATGATTCTCTCAGTAATCTTTATCAACCAACTTGGAATCCAAGATGGCTATATCATCAATATTGCAGGAAAAGAGCGAATGCTCACGCAAAAAATCACAAAAGAAATTTTCCTTATTAACTCTCAAAATAGCCAAGACTACACCGCACTTAACCTTGCCCTAGAAGAGTTTGAAAACAACCTAAACACCTTGCGCTTTGGCAATCCACAAAAAAATATTAATCCTCCCACCAAAACAACGATTATCACCAAGCTAGAAGCAATTACGACGCAATGGACGCACTTTAAAACCATTGTAGAGGATTTTAAATCTACTTCTAGCAAACTTTATGAGGATAGGAAATTTTTGGACGAAAATAACATCAAAATGTTATTTCTCTCCGATAACATCGTCAAAGCGATGGTAGAATCCAAAATGCCTGCCCATCTTATTGATGATTCTGGGCGTCAGCGAATGCTCACACAGCGAATGGCATATCTGATGACACGTTATTTTCATATTTGGGATGACAAATCTTATCGTGCTTTTAAAGAGAGTCATGCGCTTTATCATACCATTATCACAAATTTTTATCAAAATGCCAACTACAAACATTTTCCAAAACTTGCCAAATCCATTCAAGAAGCCTATGAATTTTGGCAAACTTACTCCAAACATATTGATAATGTTTTAAACCTACAAGAACATATTGTAGAGGATTTAAAACAAATTACATCGCAAAATACCGCTATCTTAAATGAAATTGATTGGACGGTGAATCTTTATTCTGACATTTCTATCCACCAACGCGCCTATTTGGAGAAATTTCAATATGTCGCGGCGTTTATTATGATATTGCTTGGATTCTACTCTATTTATAATCTCTTGAACATTAGGGCACATTTGGGACGCTTTTTGCAAAAAACCAAACTCCTCGCAAGTGGCAAACTCAACCAAAATCTCACCGAAGCAATTCAGCTAGAAGGAGAAAGCGAGCTATCTCAAGCCTCACAGAATCTTTCACATTTTTTGCAAAGCCTAGAACAAACCAAAGAAACTTCCAAACAAGCCATTCATTTAAGCGAACTCATTAGTGAAGAGATTGAAAATATTAGTGAAGAGATTCGGCATAAACTTGCCTTTGCAAAAATCAGTGAGGAAAGACGCAAGAGCATAGAAGACAGCATTAACCTAAGTGAAGATATTGCAATCCAATCTAGCGAACAGCTCATCATCACTGCTAGATTACTTGACAAACTCCATAGAATTTTAAAAGAAATTGAAAGCTGTTGCTAATTGCAAACAAGATATTTGAATCTATTCCTCAAGCTTTTTTGACTTCCAACTAAAATGTTTGGGCTGATAAAGATTAATGAGATAAGTCGCAAAAACTGCAAGACTTCCTCCAAGCAATGTTAAAACACTTGGAATCTCTCTCAAAATGATAAAACTGCTTAATAACGCAGTGGCTGGCACAAGCAGATTAAAAGAGCTTGCTTGCGTTGCCCCTACGCGTGCCACTCCCATATAATAAATGCTCGTTCCCACAGCCGTAGATAATACCGCCACGATAAACATCATCCACCAAAACCTAAACTCAAAGGTAAAAATATCCAACATACTAGGCTGAAAGAAAAAAATAGGCGAAAACAATAACACACTTAAAAAAGTAATGTATAGATTAATTGCTACAGGGTGAATTCTAAGATTGCGACAAACAAGGGTTAAAATTGCCCAATCCAACGCACAAAGAACAAAAAATACATTGGATTTACCAAAAAGCTGTTGCCAACTTCCTAAATCTAGCAAACAAATCCCCGCAAGGATTCCCAGAAATAAACCCAAAATCTCATTTTTTTTCATCACTCTTGTGGAATCTTTTTTGAGCTTATAAAACCCGAAAGTCAAAAGATAGGCAAATATCGGAATTAATGTTGTTACAAGCACTCCACTTTTTCCCGCGCTGCCATAATTTAAACCGATAAAATACATAATAGAATACAAACAATTCAAAAAAGCTGCAAACGATAAAAACTTCAATGCAGACTTGTCAATTCGCAAAGGAATCTTGAGAAAAAAGACTATCGCACAAGAAGCAAGTAAGGCAAAGAAAAACCTCCAAAAGGCAACTACATCTGCACTTGCATATTCAATCAAAACCTTACTAGCAGCCCAAGAAGCACCCCAAAAACCCATCGCCATTACAAGTAAAATATAAAAAAGGATATTTTTCATAATTCTTTAGAAACCTTATCATAGATTCTTAGGCTAACTTAATACTATGCAAATTTTATTGATTTACCCTTGAAGAATCAAGAGTATTTTCTAATTTTTCTAAGCGCAGTGCATATTCTTTTTGCATTTTTACAAGATTTGCTGTCGCTGTGATTTGATTAAGCGACACCCAAAGGCTCAAGGAAACAAAAACAATCATAATCACGCAAGCAATAAGAGAGATTTTAACTGCCTTTAATGCTGTTTTTTGCACCTTTTCTAGGGTAGTTTGTTTATTTTCTTGCATAAGAAATCCTTTTAAATAGTTTGAAATTTATAAAAACGATGAAAAACAGCCAAGAAAAAGGAAAAAATTGCCAAAATCATCACAATGCTTGCTCCTGCTTGCAAATCATAAAAATAAGCCACTGCGATTCCACATAGCATACACACAAATGAGATCAAACTTGCTCCAAACATCATTTTTGCAAGAGAAGTTGTAAAAATCTCGCTACAATAAGCAGGGATACTCAAAAGTGCAACGATTAAAATAATGCCAACCGAACGCATAGAAATCACAATTCCCAAAGCAATCAAAATCATTAAAAGAATGCTAAAGAATCTTGTATTAATGCCTTGTAATTGAGTAAATTCATTGTCATACGAGATTCCAAGAATAATACGATAAAATAACCCTACAAAAGCAATCAAAAAGAGACCAAAACCAACCATCAAATAAATATCACTCTCTGTGATACTCAAAATACTACCAAACAAATATCCCATAAAGTCTTTATTATAGCCCGGCGTTAATTCTACCAAAATCACACCTAATGCCATACCAAAAGCCCATAATGAGCCGATAAGAGAATCCAAACGTTCTTTGGCAAAAAGCAACATATAGGCTAAAAGAATCGCACAAAAAATGCTGAATCCCGTAGCTCCTACAAGAATCGGTAAGCCAAAAAATGCTGCAATTCCAACCCCTCCATAAACGCTATGTGCAATTCCACCCGCGACAAACACCATACGATTAGTTACAACCAATGTACCGATAATTCCACAAATAATACTTGTGCAAAATGCACCCCAAAGAGCGTTTTGCACAAAAGTATATCCCAAAAGTTCAATCAACGAGCCACTCCAAGCTTTCTTCATTTAATTCAGTCTTGATAATATCCATTTTAATCGTTGCATTAAGATATTCCGCAATCTCAATCATATCAATCAATGCGTTGCGCATACAGCTTGTTGCACCAGGACTTGGTGTCATATTAAATGTAATTCCCTCTCCGCTTTTAATCTTTTTTTCTCCTAAAACAAGTTTTTTAGTTTTTTTATCAAGCACTTGTGGGCGGATTCCACCAAAACCGCTCGCATAAGTCAAATCCTCTAAGGTGATAGAGGGGATAATCTTTTGCGCTTCTTTGATAAAAAATCTCTTCCCAATCATAGGAACTTCATACAAGAAATTTCGTAAAATATAATTACGAATCTCACTATCTGAAAATAAATCCCACATAATTTTTGTTGTAGCCGCTTCTCCAAATCCAGAGGTTTTAAAGAAATCCAAATAAGTTCCGGGCTTAAATCTCTCTAATTTAGGCAAAGAAAGAGCAGTTGGACCCAAACGATTCTTGCCTTTTGCTACAACATCAGGGTCGCCGTGAATCGCCGCAAAAGGTAGTTTAGGGTGTTGCACCGTATAAACTTTACCCCTTAGCTTGTCGCCGGGAATAAAGAAAAAGCTTCCCGCCACAGGCAAGCAACCAAGATCTAAACCAAATCCCATATTTTGTGCTAAAAATAATGAATGCGCACCTGCATTCACTAGCACAAAAGAGGCACTAAGGGGTTCTTTACCTTTTGCGCGAATTGTATATCTCCCATCGCCTTGTTTAATAATATCTTGCACTTGATAGTTAAAAATTGCTTGATGCTCGCCAAATACACTTTTCTCTACCATATGATGCGCCACAGAACAAAAATCCATTGCACAGAAGCTTTTGCGTGTTCCAGAACCTACCACATTCTCTGCGCGATCGCTTCCGTCTGCTAGTTTAATGACATTAGGCTCAATCTCTTTAATGTCCTCTTTGGTAAAAAATTCCAATTTCGGATAAATCCCCTTAAATTCCTCGTGACGTTTTTGCATAAATTCCACTTCTTTATCCCCTACCCCAATCGCCATTTTTTGATATTCAAAAATACTTTTGTTTTGCAGTTGATGAAATAAAGCATAAGAAACTAGCATTTCTGCTGACCTTGCAACCTTTTTTGCTTTTTCAAAAGTATAATTCGTCTCAATATCACCTGCGTGAATGGTTTGAGAATTATTATTACCACTAGAACTAAGTGTAGCGGGTGCTTCGTATTTTTCTAGTAAAACCACTCGCTTTAAATCTGTATAATGCGTTAGCGCATAAAACAACGCGCTTCCTGAAATTCCAGCACCAATAATTGCCACATCATAAGAATTATTCATTTTTACCTCCTCTATTAGAGTGCCACAAACCCATAAGCTCTACTTCGCAGAAATGTTTATCCCCTATGCTAGAGGAAACATTCGCATCACTTGGTAAGTTATGCGTTGTAACTTCTTTATTCACATATAAAACTTTTTTTGCATATCCTAACAAAACGGACACATCATGACTAATCATTAGGATAGTCTTTTCTTGATTGATTTGTCGCAACAAATCATAAATTTCTTTTTGATTCTTTTGGTCAATACTTGCCGTAGGCTCATCTAAGACCAAAAGATTGGGGTTACCGCATAATGCACGCGCAATCAGCACTCTTTGTCTCTGTCCTCCAGAGAGCTCACCGACTTTTTTATGCGCAAAGGATTCCAAATGGAATTGCTCTAACCTCTCCATTGCAATTTTCTTTGCATTTTTGGGTAAAAATCCACCAAAAAAATTAGGTTTTAAAAACCCCATCATTACAACCTCAAGTGCTGTAATGGGAAAATGACGATTTAAAAAAGTATTTTGTGGCACATAGCCAATGCACAAATCTTTATTCTTTATAATTTCTCCACTTGTTGGCTTTAGCAATCCAACCAAAAGACGCGCTAATGTGCTTTTACCACCACCATTTGGTCCAATGATTGCCCAAAAATCACCTTCACAAATCGTCCAATCCACATTATACAAAATTCGCTCTTTGGTAAAATAAAATTTAACATTTTTGCATTCAATAATTTTTTTATCGTTCTTATTTTGTGCCATCAAATTCACTTTCTAAAAACAAATTTCGCATACCATAAATGCGGTCAATGAGCAATTTATCCTGATGAATGCCCTGTATATGCTTGCCAATTTCAATTGAAGTAATCACAACTTTACCAAGAATTTTTCTTCCCTCTTGTGTTTCATTTTGTAGCGTTCTTAAACCCCAAATGTCATGCAAAATATAAATTTGTCCATCTAACTCTCCAATGTAAAGCATAATATGTCCTTTCATACCAAGCAATGTTGCGAAAGGTACAGCTTGTTGTTGGATAAAATTTTTCTTTTGCTCTACATTCAAATGGCTCAAATCAAAATACAATGTGGAATCCTGACTTTCTTGAATACTTTTTTGCCTCATTTGCGCTTGCGAATTTCTCAAAAGATAAAATCCAAAATTTCCCAAAATATCACGCAAAAACATAGAGCAATCCCGATTTCCAAACATTCCACCCCAACCATATTTTTCACCCACAATTCCTTGTGCCAAGCTAGCAACTGCTTGAGCAGAAAAATTCATCGGAAATTTATCAAAAGCATTTTGATTTAATGCTACTTTAAGCGTGTAGGCATATCCACGAGAATTGCGTAAAAATATCTGGCTTTCATATTGTGTTGTTGTGCTACCAAGCAACGGCAAAAGCATTCCAATACGCGCAGATTCCAAATATTCTTGATGAGAATTTTTAATGGGCGTTAAGTCCTTCCTAACAACTAAAAAATCTTGCATTTGCCTTAAACTTTGCACCTGATTATCATTTAAGATTCCAACATCTAATGCCAAAATCCACCCACTTACAAAACCACTTTCAACGAATGCCCATTTGCCCGAACGCGAATAATGTGTAATCAACACGGGAGTGCCTACATAAATCGCAGAATTTTGCCAATTATCAAAGGGGAATCCTTTTCCTGCTTGATTTGGGTTGGAAAATTGAGGTTTGCTTGTTGGCAAAACGCGCAAATTAGAATTGCGTGTAATAATTGCTGGTTTTTTCGCGCTTGGATAGGCTTCCAAATTTGCTTCAAATTCTAACTCTTCAATTTCTTCTTTCTGATATGGAAGTAAATTTTCTCCAAACCCCAAATCTTGATAAGCTTCTCTTAAACCCCATTGAAGCTCCTTAACATTATGTTTAGGTTTTTTGTCAAAAGGAGAGAAAAAATAAGTCAAATATTCTTTCTT
Source organism: Helicobacter ganmani (assembly GCF_003364315.1). Taxonomy (NCBI): domain Bacteria; kingdom Pseudomonadati; phylum Campylobacterota; class Epsilonproteobacteria; order Campylobacterales; family Helicobacteraceae; genus Helicobacter; species Helicobacter ganmani. Next base: position 121,031 of record NZ_NXLS01000004.1, read on the forward strand.
TAAAGCAAGTTTTTTGGTGTTATCCAAACTATGCGATTCTTTTACAAACAGGCTTAAATCTTGCGGGGGCAAGGGGACTACAATATCTTGAGGATTCTTTATTGCTTTTGTCGCACAACCACTTAAAATTGCAGCAACAAAGAGTGCCAACATCAAAGAAATAATGCGCACATTTTTGATTTTCATTGATTTATCCTTGCATCTTTTGATAAGTCTCTTCATTAAAGCCTACAATAACTCCATTAGAATGCACTATTACTGGTCGCTTAATCAACATCGGCTCTTTTATTAGCCATTCTTTTATTTTTGCAGGTGTTAATTGCAATTCTTTTAGCCCCAATTTCTTATAAGTTGTGCCTTTTTTATTGAAAAGCACTTCCAAAGAAACAAATTTCAGCCAATGTTCCAAATCTTGAGGGGTAGGTGGCGTTGTTTTAAAGTCTATCAATGTATAAGGGATTCCTTTAGACTCCAAAAAATTTAATGCTTTTTTCACGCTTCCACAATTTTTAATTCCATAAATTTTTACCATTTAATCCCTTTTAAAATATTTTTAATGCAAAAATATAAAAAATAATTCCTGCGAATATGCTTAATACAGAGTTTTTAGTAAGCATAAAACATAGGGTTGCGCAAGCGACTCCACCCATTTCATAAAGCCCATAAGTTTCACTCCAAGTCGTATCCTTTAAACTAAAGAAAACCAAAAGCGTCATAATCAATAAAGGCATTGTTTCTTGCAAGTAGCGCAAAAGCGGTTGATTCGTCGCATTTTTAAAAGCAAAAAAGGGCAAAAACCGCGTCAAAGCCGTACCAAACGATGCAGCAAAAATTGCCCAAAAAATATAAGCCGAAGTTAAATTTTCGCTTATTTGTGTTTCCATTTCTGCCTTTTAATTCTCTGCTGATACATTGTGTGGCTTCAGATTGTTCGCAATCCATTTTCTAAAAATCAATAGAATCACGATTCCACATACCATACTTAAAATCAAGAATTGCTCTTTGGGAAAAATCATAAGTCCCACAACTCCAAGCGCCAAAGCAATATAAAAAGGATTCCTGTTTTTGGAGTTTTTCAACAACGCAAGTGTTAGCACGCTAAAAAGGGCTGTAAGCGCAAACTCAACTCCCTGTGGCTGAAATCCTAATTGCTCTCCCAAAAAGATTCCAATTCCACAACCCAAAACCCAATAAATATGGTCAAAAAAAGTAATAAAAAGATAATTTATCTCCATTTCCTTTTGTGTAAGATTCAAAGTTTCTTTGTTTGTTTTTAACACTGCAAAGGTTTCATCTGTCAAACCAAATAAAATATAATATTTGCCAATCCCAAAGTTCTTAATTTCATCTGTAATTGCAAGGGAATAAAACATATGGCGAATATTTAACAAAAAAGAAGCTAAAGCAATTTCCAAAAATCCTGCATGAATGGAAAGCAAAGAGATAAGCAAAAACTGCCCTGCCCCTGTAAAAATCAGAATTGCACTCAAGACTCCAAAATACCAAGCCAAATGCAACTTAGAAAACAGAATCCCAAATGCAATTCCAAGTGGCAAATAGCCCATAAAAACCGGTAAAGTTTGCACAAAACTTCTAAACAATATCGCAACCCAAAAAAGAAAAAATCATCTATTAGCCTGCAATCTCAAACTGCGGAGTGTAAGAATTGCTCACTGCATTTGCAACATAGCTTTTCACTATATATTCAAGAAGTTTTTTTTGTTGTTCCTCGTTGGTAGTATTTTGCGATTCTGCATTTGCACTACTCATATTAGCTGCATCATTTATGGTTACAAAATCCTGTTTGGAATCCTGCTTTGCCCTATTCTCTATCGCGACAGAATCTTTTGTAGAATCTGTTTCTTGGGATTCTTCGCTCTCTTCCGTCTGTTCTTTAAGCTCTTGTGCTCGTTCTTGTGCTTGCTCACTCCTTGCTTGGGCTTCCATTTGTGCGGCATTTGCAGCAACCTTGTAATCCTGCGGACTAGGGTCTGCTGGAGCCATTGCAGCAGAGGCAATCTGACGCGCATTTTGGATAGTCTCCTCTGGTGTTCTACCCTCTTTCATAGTGATTGGAACTTCACCTGATGTTGCATACATTTTACCATCAGGTCCGCGTGTATAGCCAAAACTCGCTCCACCGCTTACGACACCTGCACCCGCACCAACATGTGCAGCTTCGTGCGCTCGCACACTTGCGTCAATAGCTGCTAACTCACGCACATATTGTTGCTCACTTGCATCTAATTTCTCACCATTGGGAGCTTCCGGCGCACTTATATCTGTGTTTTGCGATTCCTCTGTCGTGTCGCTAGATTGCGCCTCTTGCGCTTCTGTTAGCTTACTAAAATCATTTTCTAAATCTTGTGCTTTAAAATTATTGGAGTAATTTTGCAAATTAAAGTAGATATTCGTTCCTATCTGCATTCTTGTATCTCCTTAATCTATTTATTAAAAATTATAGCTAAAATTAGAATAAGAATTTATAAATTTAATGATTCTTTACGACAAGGTTTAAGATTTCTTTCAAATCTAAACCTTAAAAGAATCCAATTGGTTATTTAATGCACTAGCTTTTTGGGAAATTTCTTTAGAGATTCCATCAATCAAATGCACTGCTTTGCTATTTTCATCTGTCAATCTTTGCACTTCTCCCACTTGTTTTAGAATATCATTCACCGCAGTAAAAAGTTCATTCGTTTTTTGCAAAGATTGAGAAGAAGCTTCTACTGCGTCTTCTAGGGATTTAACACTTGTTTCTAAATCTTCTGTGCTTTCTATGGAAGCATCTGCTATGCTTACGGTGTTTTGAACATTCGCGCCCATTGCATTATTGGCATCAGAGACAGATTGAATAATCGTATTTACCACGGCATTGATTTCATTCAAGCTTTTTTGAGTGCGTTCCGCAAGCTTGCGCACCTCATCAGCTACGACAGCAAATCCCCTTCCTGCTTCTCCCGCACGTGCAGCTTCTATGTTTGCATTCAAGGCGAGCAAGCTTGTTTGGTCGGCAATATCGGCAATAATAGTCAAAACGCCTTTAATTTTATCTGTTTCTTGTGCGGTTTGCGCGAGACGTTCCGCAATACTTTGCTCTGTACTGACATTTCCTTGCACTTCATTGATGACTTTTAGCAAAAGCGCTTTTGTTCTTGAAAGCTGCTTCGCAGAATCCTGAATATCGTGCGCACTTTTCTGCACCAAAGACATAGAATCATTTAACATCAGTTCAATATTATTACCAAGCTTTGTGCTACGTTCTACGATTTGCACAAGACATTCTATGCGCTCATCAATTTCTTTGGACGCATTAGAAAGTTGCGTGGATTGTAAAATATTTTGATGACTTGCGTCTTTAGCGTCGGCAACGGTATTATCAATCTTTTGAATAAAATCATTGATATACGTACTTGCCTTTGCAATTTCGTCCTCATTTTTGATTGGCAAACGTTTGGTTAAATCTCCCTCTCCTTGAGAAAGGTCATAAGCCACATTTGCGAGATTGGAAATAGGGTTAAATACCCAACGATTAAACAAAAAGAGCAACACGAGCAAGGCGATGACACTCACACTAATCATCCAAAACAGAATCGTAAGTTGAATTTCGCTAGAGCGACTCATTAACTCTTGGCTTGAAATTTGCATTTCAGCTACTCCTAGCACCTCACCCACTTGCGAAGTCGCATGACACATCAAACAAGATTCCTCTGCGATAAGCGGCTTTGCCATTAAATAGCCTTGGTCATTTTCCGCTTTATAGATTCTAATAAATTCTTTTTTGGTTTTAAAAACTTCTAAAATTTCCGGAATCGTCGTGTAAGTTTTCTTTAAACCCATTAAATCAATAATTGCTTGAGAGGGGAAAAGTTCCATATTTGTAATACCCGGCACTTTTTTAGAACCCTCAATAAAGCTCCCAATAATCTCTGGGTCTCCTGTATTCATCGCAACTTTTAACCCCTCAAAAAGCATTGCGTTTAACTGATGAAGCTCATTTGTGGAACTACTTTTGGCAATATTATTAAATCCATTGGATAAATTATAATGCACCATTCCCAAAAGGGCTAACAAAAACACAACAATCATCACAATGATTTTAGACCGGATTGTCTTTAACATAAATGTCCCTTTCCCAACTCAAAATCCCTAGCAAAACTTAATCTTATAAATGTTGTCTTATTATATAGGTGCTGCTATAAAAAACTAATTAAACTTTATTTTATCCAAAATAATTAAGTTATAAGTTTAAATTATGTTATTTTTAGATTCCAAACCTTATGTATTTTGTGTGAGATTTTGCATAGGCAACTCTACCTTAAATTCCGCTCCTTCTTTTTCATTGACAAAGAGGATTCTGCCCTCCATACGTTCTAAAATCATTTGCACCATTGCCAATCCCATTCCACTACCATTTCTTTTGGTTGTAAAAAATGCCTCAAATATCTTTCTTGTTACTTCTGCGCTAACGCCTCCGCCGTTATCTTGCACACGAATCACGCAGATTTTTGTTCCTGCAATATTTTCCTCCATTGCACAATCAATACGAATTTTACCCTCTTTAATCTCTCCATTATTCAAACGCTCTCTTACTGCTTCAATCGCATTATCCAACAAAACAATCATCACTTGTTGCAATTCATTTTTATTTGCATAAATTTTTAATGATTTTTTAATCTTGCAAGGCTGCATTTTGATACTGATTTTTTTATCTACAAGCCCATAAAACAGCTCTAGCATTTCCTTGATTGCAAAATAAACTTCAAATTCCTCTTTATTTTTACTTGGGCTATAAAATTCTCTAAATGCTTCAATTGTTTTGGACATAAAGTCAATTTGCTGTGCCATCATTTGAATATATTTTTCAAAATTTTCGCTATTTAATTCATCAAACTGATGCATTTCCTTGAGATTCTGACAAAGCAAATACAAAGAATTTAATGGTTGTTTCCATTGGTGCGCAATATTTCCAAGCATTTTTCCCATTGCTTCTTCTTTATTTTTTTGCATTAATGCAATGCGTTTATTGTGCAATTCGTTTTCTAATTTCGCAATATCTGAAATATCCACAAATGCAAAATACAGAGTGATTTTTTGTGCAAAATTCATAAAATAAATAGATACAACCACAGGCGTAATAGAATCCTCCACACACAAATCCAAGCGGAAATTCTGACGCAATCTACTTGTTTTAAGTTGCGTAATTTTCTCAAACACAGATTTTTTGTGTGCTTTATCGCTAAATAATTCTAAGATATTATGATTTAATATTTTTTTTCCAAACAATTTCAAAGCTGCGCGATTGCGTCTAATAATCTTTAAGTCTTCATCTTGCGTCAAAATAATGGCATTGAGACTATTTTCAAACAAATATTCGTGCGTATAATCACTTTTTAGTCTCTGTGCAATTTCATATTCAATCTGATTTGCAAGTTCTTTGCTCAAACTTTCAATTCGTGTATTTTTGTTTAATAATTCATTCTCAAGTTTTTCCTTGTTTTTTATCTCCCCTAAAAGCCTTCTGTAATTCATAAACAGATAAACAATCACGCCAAAAAAACAAATTGCTAACCCGAAAAATAGAATCGCAAGCGAGTAATTCTCATTCCAATTTGTCAGCCACTCCATCTCATTGCCTTTCATTTGATTCACTAATTATTATATCCTAAATTCAATATTTATGATTTTAAAGTTTTTTATTGTATTTATTTTGTTACAATATTCAGAATTTTTTAAAATAGAGGAAATAATGACAACTGCACAAAACACAAGTCCGCTTTTGCTTGAAATTGGAACAGAGGAATTACCTGCGATTCCATTTTTAGCTGAACTTCCAAATATCAAAAGCAAATTTCAAAAAATCCTAAAAGCCAATCGTCTGCCTTGTGAATTTGACTTTTTTTACACACCGCGTCGCTTAGTGATAATTGCTCAAGATTTTCCACAAATTCAAAATACGCAAGTGCTAGAGTTTTTTGGTCCTCCTTTAAATATTGCTTATAAAGACAACACGCCCACTCCAGCAGCGTTGGGATTTTTCAAAAAATGTGGAATCACGGAAAAAGAAGTTATAACGACAACAAAAGAGGGTAAAGAGATTCTCTATTGCCAAAAACAAGCCGAACAAATACCAGCAATTCATCTCTTAGAGGCAATGATTCAAGAATTTTTAGAATCTCTAAATTTTGGCAAAACAATGCGTTGGGGTAGCCTGAAAGATTCCTTTATTCGTCCTATATCTTGGATTTTATGTTTGTTCAACCACCAATTAGTCCCTCTCAAACTTTATGGCATAGAATCCAAAGCACAAACTTTTGTGCATCGCAATATCAGTTTTGAACCCTTAGAAGTTCAAAATATTCCAAATTATTTTGATACTTTGTGCAATGGCGGCGTGATTTTAGACCAAACCAAGCGCAAAGAAAAAATACTAGAAGAAATTAGGCAAATTGAAAGTGATAGAGGCATTAAGGTAGAAATGGATACAGGACTCTTAGAAGAAATCGTCAGTATCACTGAATATCCTACTGCGCTTTTTGGCGAATTTAGCGAACATTTCTTGGAACTTCCTGCGCCTTGTATCATCACTTCAATGAAAGTGAATCAACGTTACTTCGCTACTTACAAAGATTCAAAACTCTACCACGGCTTTATCGTTGTTTCCAACAGCCTAGCGCAGAATCCAAAAGCCATTGTAGAGGGAAATATCAAAGTCTTACGCGCACGTTTAGAAGACGCTCTGTTTTTCTATCACAATGACTTGAAGACAGGCTTTCAACCCGAAAGATTGAAAGAAGTTACTTTTGTAGAGGGTTTGGGTTCTATGTGGGAAAAAACAGAGCGCGAACGCAAAATCATTCAAGTTTTAAGCACATTATTCCAAACACAACTTTCTGCTTTAGAGCCAAATTTCGGACTTCTTTTAGAGATTTTAGACCAAGCCGCAACATTAAGCAAGGCAGATTTAATGAGCGAAATGGTTTATGAATTTACCGAATTACAGGGTATTATGGGATATTATTACGCAAAAGACTTACGCTATGATGATAGAATCGCCCTTGCAATTTTAGAACAATATTTACCAAACTCCGAAGAAAGTGCTTTGCCCTCCAATCTCATCAGCGCACTCATTGCACTTGCTTATAAGCTAGATAATCTAATGGGGCTTTTTAGTATTGCCAAGATTCCAAGTGGCTCACGCGACCCTTTTGCTTTGCGGCGTGCGGCAAATGGAGTGATTAAAATCGTTTTGCATTTTAATTTACCCTTTGATTTAAAAACTATTTTAGAAAAACTTGCTCCACTCTATAAGCCTTTTGATTTAAAATTGCTTGAAAATTTTATTTTAGAGAGACTAGATTCTGTGCTAAATTTCAATGCCTCCCTTTTGCGCGCTGTTTTGACAACAGGCGAGCGCGACTTAGTGCAAATTTCTCAAAAACTCCTTGCGCTAGATTCCGCACTAAAAAATCAAGACAAGAAGCTCTTGTCCCAGACTTTTAAACGGCTTGCAAACATCACAAAAGAAGTTTGTTTGGATTCTCCTTTAAGCATTAAAGAAGAAAAATTACTCGCTCCAGAAGAAATAGAACTCTATCAAGCCTTTAATTCCTGCAATCTTCAAGGCTGCGATTATGCTACGCGTTTAGATTCCTTGCTTAAACTCAACCCCATTTTGGATAGATTCTTTGACAAGGTACTAGTAAATACCCCCGATGAGGATTTCAAAAACAACCGCAAACATTTGATTGCAAGGATTTATAAGGCATTTTTAGAGATTGCAGAGATTAAAGAAATCAGTCTGTAAGGTATAGTTTGCGCGTATTTACTGAAATTGAAATTGCAAAAATTCAACAAGCCATTTCAGAAAAAAAAGAGAAATTTCCACAAGAATGGCTTGGGCACACACTCGCCTACACACCTTATCAGCCACGCCCTCTACCTGAAATCTTTAAAAAACCTGTGGATTCTACTCCTAAAATTCTCTATGACTTCTCTCTGCAAACATTGGATACTAGCGCGACGCAAATTTCACTTTTGCAAACAGCCAAAGACTATGAGAGCCGAGCTTGTGGGTTTTTTGTAGAATCTTTGGAGATTCTAACCTATATTCGCCGCTATGTGAGTATTCCGCTGATTTATGATTTTTTAATCTTAGATTCTTATCAACTTTTAGAATCCCTTGTTTATGGTGCAGATAGCGTTGTTTTGTTGCCCAAATTTTTGACGCAAAAACAGCTCAAAAATCTAAGCGATTACGCTACAAAAATAGGTTTAAGCATAATCTTTCGGATAGAATCCAAAGAAGATCTTACCAAAGCAATTTTTTCTAAAGCCGATATTTTGGATTTAAATGAAAATTTTTCGCTCCTTTCTATGATTCCAAAAAACAAAATTATCCTAAGCAAGATTCCAAAAAATTTCCAAGAAAGCCACCAAAATTACTTCAAAGCACTTGACATTACCATTTTAGAATTATAAATTCTTGTCTTATTATTCCAAAAATAAATAAAATGAAAAATAATTTTTAAGTAATTCTTTAGAATTTTTTAGTTAAAAACCTGATTTTAAAATTTATTGATTCCGTGGAGTAATTTATGTCCTTAATGATTAATGAAGAATGTATTGCCTGCGATGCTTGTCGCGAAGAATGCCCCAATGAAGCGATTGAAGAGGGAGACCCTCATTACACAATCGACCCAGAAAAATGCACAGAATGTTATGGATTCTATGATGAGCCTGCGTGTCTATCTGTTTGCCCAGTAGATGCTATAATCTCCGACCCTGATAATGTAGAAACCCTAGAAGAGCTAAAGTTCAAACACTCTCAATTACACCAAGAAGATTAGACTAAGGCAACAAAAGTGGCACAAATCACTGCAATTATTGATATTGGTTCAAACTCTGCGAGAATGGCAATTTTTGAAAAAACAAGCCATTTGGGATTCCATTTGCTTTATGAATCCAAAAGCAAAGTCCGAATCTCTGAATCCACTTATGAACATCAAGGCTATTTGCAACAAAAACCAATGGAACGTGCTCTTTGCGCCTTAAAAGACTTTTTGTGGATTGCTAAATTACATAAAGCACGCAAGATTTTATGTGTCGCTACTTCCGCAGTGCGTGATGCGCCCAACAAAGCAGACTTTTTAAAACTTGCAAAAAAGATTGGATTGAAAATCAAGGTTATCACAGGAGAACAAGAAGCATATTTTGGAGCATTAAGCGCGCTTAATCTTTTGCCCTATCACGAAGGTCTTACGATTGATATTGGCGGTGGAAGCACGGAATGCGCGCTAATAGAAAATTCCAAAGTAGTAGATAAAATCTCATTAAATATAGGGACAATCCGATTAAAAGAATTATTCTTTGACAAAGGAGACTTACAAGGCGCAAGAAATTTTGTCCAACAAACGCTTGCGCAACTTCCCTCTCATTTTCATCATCGACGAATTTTTGGGATTGGTGGAACTGCAAGGGCGTTGAGCAAAATCATTCAAAAGCAAATCAACTATCCACTAGACACATTGCACGCTTTTGAATACGATTTTGCAACACACCACGAGTTTTTTCGTGAAATTTACACCGCAAAACCAGATGAATTGCCACAACTCGGCATTCAAGCAGACAGGATTGATTCCATTCAAGGGGGAGCTTTAATCTTTCATCTTGCCCTATTGCACTTCAAAGCCGAAAATGTTGTTACAAGCGGAGTTGGAGTGCGTGAGGGTGTTTTTTTGAATGACCTTTTGCGCTATGAAAATGGGCATTTCCCTCCGAACTTCAATCCTAGTGTGCGGAATCTAAAAGACCGCTTTATCCGTGATTTCAAACAATCCAATTCACAAAAAACCCTTGCGCTCAAGCTTTTTGAAGCTCAAAGAAAAATCCCATTAATCCATGATTCCTACCAACAACATTTAAGCGTTAGTGCGGAATTATGTAATATCGGAATTGCGCTTAATTTTTATGAAAAAAGTCATCACGGAAATTACATTTTATTTAATGCCCTAAGTTATGGTTTAAGTCATCAAGACAGATTATTGATTGCAACACTTGTAAAGTTCGCTTTTAAAAAGATTCCACAGACTTTAACTTATGCTAATTTATTGCCTGAAATCAAAGTGATTAAGATTCTTAGCTTTTTTGTAGGGCTTTGCGAAATCCTAAGCAAGAATCAAATACCAAAAAACTTTCAATTCTCCTTTGAATCAAGTCAAAATGGATATACTTTACAGATTACACATTCAGAGTTTTCCTATCTTGTGCGAGAGCAAATTTCTAAACTGATTCCTCCAAGCCCTATTATAGAAATTGCATTGATTCAAACCACAAAAGCCAACCAATGAAAACTCCGCTGAAAGTCGCCATTGTCCGCTTAAGCTCACTTGGAGATATTATCCATAGTGCGAGCTTATTGCCGCTACTTCTTGAATCCCTCAAACCAACTTATGCAGTTACTTTGCATTGGTATATTGATAAAATCTTTAGTGAGATTTTGGAGGATTCTCCTTTGATTGATAAACTCATCGCATTGCCTTTGAAAGAGGCGATTGCTTCTAGGAAATTCTATGCTTTGACAGCAATTTACCATACTCTAAAGCAAGAATCCTATGATATTGTATTAGACTTGCAAGGTTTGTTAAAATCTGCTTTGATAAGCAAGCTTTTATCAACAAACAAAGTTATAGGATTTCAAACCGCTAAAGAATCTCTCGCAACCTTTTTTTATCACCAAAAAATCCCAATCCCTTATGAAGAACATATTTTATTACGTAATGCAACTTTGGCTTTTAGCGCATTTGGCTTGAAAATTCCCACTTTAGAGACTTTAAAAAACCCTCAAAATTTCTTAGGATTCCAAGATTCTTTCCTACCTTTTGACTTGCCAAAAAACAAAAAAATTCTTTGTGTGTTAGAGACTTCCAAGCCCAACAAAACTTATCCCATAAAATCTTTCGTGGAGCTTGCCTCACTCCTAAACGCAAAATCCTATACACCGCTTTTCCTAAGTCGTGAAACCTTAGAGATTCTAAACCCAAAAAATACACGATTCCAAAGTATCCATAGCTTAAATTTAAATCAAATCAAAATGCTCGTGGCACAAATGGATTTAGTCATTGGAGGTGATACAGGTATTACACATCTTGCTTGGGCATTCCATCGCCCCTCTATCACACTTTTTGGAGCAACACCAGCACAAAGATTCAACCTTAGCACACGACAAAACCTTTATCTTAGTGCCAATGAACAAGCAAATTACAAAAAAGATGATTTTAGCATTCGTGAGATTTCCCCCTCTCGTATCTGCACACTTGCTTGTGCGATTTTGGAGGGGAATCTCAAACACCAAACAAAAGAGAAGCAATGAAAATTTTTCAATCCTTTAAAGAATTTTTATTTCTTTTTTTTCTGCAAGGATTGGGCTACTTCTTTCTATATTTGCCCCATTTCTTGCGCTTTAGCTTGGCAAAAGGAATCGCATTTTTTTTGTATCTGCTAGATTCTAGGCGCAAGTTTGATTTGCTAGCAAACTTGGATTTTGCCTACAATCACTCCCTAACCAATGCCCAAAAACACGAAATCCTAAAGTGCAATTACCTCAATCTCGTATATAATTCTATCAGCTTTTTTATGCTCTCTGTAAGCACTAAAGAGCGAATTCTCCAAACAACGCGCTTTGAAAATGGCGAAATCATAGAATCCCTGCTAAGAAATGGTGAAAAAATCATCTTTGTTACCGCGCATTATGGCAACTGGGAATACACTACTCCCGCCTTTACTTGTCATTTCAACCACCCCATTACCGCTGTGGCGAGAATGACGCCAAACACTTGGGTGAATCGCTATCTTTTAGAAACGCGTTCTAAATTCCATATCACGATTCTCAACAAACAAGGTGCAATGCTAGGACTCGTCAAAGCACTTAACAAAACAAAGGTAATTGGGGCTGTAACAGACCAAAATACTGCCAAGAGTGATGGGTTATTGGTAAAGTTTTTTGATAAAAATGTCCGACACACACCCATTGCATCTCTTTTGTCCTTGAAATATCACGCCAAAATTGTGCATGCTTTTGCTTCCTATTCTCAAGATTATCGTCAAATCCTCATCAAAGTTCTGCCTCCCATAGAATTTCAAGAAACAGGAGACTTACAAGCCGATATTCAGAATTTAACACAAATCCAAAGCGATATTTTGGAGCAAACTATTCGTGAAAATCCAAAAGAATGGCTATGGTTTCACAAAAAATTCAAAAATCAATACGAGCATATCTATGAAAATTCTCATCATCAAACTAAATAAAATCGGCGATGTTTTACTAATTAGCCCACTTTTTTCCAATCTAAAAGCCCATTATGGAGAAGAATGTATTATTGATATACTTGTTAATGACGGCACACAAGGCGCAATTAGCCGCGAGCATTTGCGCAAGATTCACTGCCTAAGACGTCCGAAAAATCCTTGGCAAAAACTACAAGCCGAAATCTCCTTACTCTATGCTGTCAAGCGAGAAAAATATGATATGGTAATTGGCTTAGGCAGTGGGGAGCGCACAGCATTTTTGAGTTTTTGGAGCGGAGCTAAGATTCGCGTTGGATACCCGCCCCATAGCTTTTGGTCTAAATCTATTTATAACTTAAGGCTACCCTACAAAGGAGGACAACATACGATTGAATATAACCTAGAAGCCTTGCGTGCGCTTGGGATTCCTATTCTCTCTAAATGTGTCTGTGCAAATATCGCACTAGATTGCGAGAAACTTAAGAATCTCCCACAATATTTCGTGCATTTACATCTCTTTAGTAGCTGGTTTTTTAAATGTATAGAGGATAGTTTTTGCGCAAAAATCATTGATTTCATCACGCAAACCTACCAACTCCCTTGCATTCTCACTACTTCAAATGACCCAAGGGAATCCGAAAAACTTCAGCACATTTTACAGCTAACTAAAAGCAAGCCCATTGTGTTTAATGGCAATTTATCGCTAGGTGAAGTATCTTTGCTAAACTCCAAAGCCTTAGCGTTTATCGGTGTAGATACAGGCGTTATGCACTTAAGTGCGGCAAACAACACTCCAACTTTTGCATTTTTTGGTCCAACATCACCTATGACTTGGGGTCCTTGGGATAATGACTTACAAGATTCCACTTATCTTGCGCGCAATGGAATCCAAAGTATGGGAAAACATTGCGTCTATCAAGAGCCATTACCTTGCGTGCCTTGCGACAGAGACGGCTGCAATGGAAGCAAAAAGAGTGATTGCTTGCTTGGTAAGCTAGACGAAAATCTTGCACTAAAAACTTTACAAGACTTTCTTACACCTCTTATGCCTACAAACTAACTGCGTCCTCTGCATTTAAAAGTGCATTAAGTGTAGCTTTGGCATTGCCAACTTGACCGACTTTGAGAGATTCTAAAAGTCCAAAATGTTCCAAACAAGTTTGACAAGAAAAAATTGCAATCCCTTGCGCCTCTAAAGATTTCAGGACTTCAACCCCTGCCGCATTCGTTGTAGCCAACAAAACACCGCGATTTAATAAATAAATCGCTTGAGGTTGCGGATTGCATTCTTTCATTGTACTTAAAAATCCCAAGATAAGCTTGCGTCCAAGCTCGCTATTTTCACCGATTGAGTCGTCTTTAATCAATAAAACCTTTTTCACTTTCTCTCCCTTTAAGATTCTATAATTTTATCTAAAACTCTTTGTTCAAAACCTAAATTTCTAGCCTGAAACAAAAAGATTCTGAATTTCTTTGGAATCCCCAAACAACGATATTTTTCGCGCAATTTCTTAGGGATAATTACCAAAGAATAAGTATAAGTGGAGAGGAATATTTTGCCCTTTATTTTTTCTATTGCGATTTTATGCCTAAAAACTTGTGAAAAACTTTTTTCCTCCAAAAGTCGCTTTAATTCCAATTTTTGCACACGAGAGAGCAAAACACCACAAATTTTACACACCAAATCCACAGATTCTAAAGCATTGTTTAAAGATTCCAATCCCAACACACAAAATTTACCTAAAGTTGGAATCTCAAAAACTTGATTTGTAGGCGCAACACTTTCTTGTTGAAATCCCTTACAAAGCTCTTTTAAACTAAATGCGATTCCGCTTTCAAACTCACTTAAAAGCCTTTTGGTAAAATTGATTCTAAAATAATTGCGCTGATAACGCGGATTGAGATTGCTAAAATCCTCAAAATAAAAAAAATGATTTTTTTGGAGATATTTTAAAATTTCCGCGTGACTGACCTGCCATAGAGGACGCACAATCCAATAACTGATTTTTTCTTGCTGAATCTCTCTAATGCAAATCCTCTTGTATTTGGGCGACATTTGCATTTTTTGCAAATTTGTTCCCTTGCAAAACTGCATTAAAAACCACTCCAACATATCATCTAGCTGATGTGCCAAAATCAGATGAGAATATCCAAAATGCATAATCAAATTTTCAAAAAAATCATAACGCAACTTACGCGCATTGCTTTCAAAATTATTGTGTATTTTGGGTGCATACTCCACAAAACACCGCTTATTATCCATTAAACACAAATTTTGCGCATAAGAAACCTCCAAAGCAGCCTGCTTGCGCATACCATAGTTCATAATTGCCACATCAAAAGGAATTTGATAGGATTTGAGCAAAAAATACAACGCACTAGAATCCACCCCGCCAGAGAATGCTAAGAGATTCCTGCTCCCTCTTAGCTCCTCTACAAACTCTAATGTAATCTCAAAATTATGCTCGCCCAAGCACACAACCTAACACATTTTCTCCTACGACTTCTGTAATTTTAACACGATAGTACCCAATCTCTAAATCCTCCTTGATTTCCTTGTCGTTAATCAGAATCTCTCCATCAATTTCAGGAGCAAAACGAATATCTCTTGCGCTATAAAAATACTCCGATTCCGCGGATTTTCCCTCTAATATCACAAGGATTTCACTGCCCACCAAAGCCTCTAAATCTTTTTTGTATTGCTTTAAAAAAATCTTATTAATCCGCTTCAATCGCGCATTAATCGTCTTTTGCGACACTTGTTCTAATTGCGCACTTTTTGTTCCCTCTTCGCAAGAGAATCCAAAGAAATTCATTCTATCAAAGCAAAAAGTTTGAATCCAATCACATAGCTCCCCGAAATCCTCCTCCTCCTCACTTGGGTGTCCGATAATAAAACTTGTGCGCACAAAACTATTTGGCACTGCACGCATAGCTTGTAGCAACTCTTGAAACTCTCCTTCTCTCCCCATTGTTTTTAAGACTTTTTGACTAATATGTTGCAAAGGTATATCAAAGTAGTTTTGAAAGATTGTAGAATCACAAATTGCGGTAATTAAACGCTTAGAAGTTGTGGAGGGATAAAGATACAAAATCCTTGCACTTTTGATTTCCAATCCCTCTTTTGCAAGTTTATCTATGCTCTCAATGAGTTGCACCAATCCGTCTTTAACCCCAACATCACGCAAATAAGAACTAGAATCCTGCGCGATAAAACTAAAATCCCTAAAACCTTGCTTGACTAAATTTTTCACTTCTTTAAGTGTAGATTCTAAAGTGCGAGAATGCAATTTGCCCTTAAAGCTTGGAATCGCACAAAAACTACATTTTTGATTGCAACCCTCTGATAATTTAATATATGCGTGGATTTTAGAGCCGCTAATGACACGCTTATGATTTTCATTTGCTAAAAATACCCCCTTTTGGCTTGAAAGAACCTTTCCATTTTTGCGCAATTCTATTAGCTCACCAATCTTATCATAATCTCCCACACCTGTAATAATATCAATCTCTGGAATCTCTTGTTTTAATTCTTTTGCATAGCGTTCGCTTAAACAACCACTTGCAACAAGAATTGCATCTTTTCTCTTTGATTGCAAAGCATTCAAAATGCTTTGGACACTTTCTTGTTTTGCCGCTTCAATAAATCCACAGGTATTAATAATCACAACATCAGCTTCGCTTAAGTTTTGCGTATTTTCATATTCACTTAAAGCCCCAAGCATTACTTCGCTATCCACTAGATTCTTTGTGCAACCTAGTGAGACTAAGTGCAATTTTTTGCTCATTTTTTTCCTAAATTTATAAAGTTTGCATTTTTTTCAAAGCTGCTTTGACCATTTCACCGACTTCTGCGTTCTCTAAACCTTTTGTCGCTTTATGAATCACATCACTTTTGTATCCCAAAGACTCCAAAGCCAAAATCACTTGATGCAAATTAGAATCCTCCGCTACTCCCATATTATGATTTTGTGTTAATTCCAAAGACCAACCAGAAAGCTCTACTAGAATCCTACCCGCACTCTTTGGACCAATTCCCGGTACTCTTTGCATAGATTTCACATCATTGCTTTCTACAATTTTTGCAAAAGTTTGAGGACTAAAAGTAGAAAGAATTGCGATTGCAACTTTTGGACCTACGCCATTGATTTTAATCAGACGCTCAAAAAGGCTTTTTTCCATTAAATCTACAAACCCAAATAAAATCTGCGCGTCCTCACGAATAATGTGTGAAATATGCAAGATTAGCTTTTCGCCCACTTTGGCTTTAATCTGATTGAAGGTTTGCAAAGAAACAAACACTTCATACACCACACCTGTGCATTTTAAAGCCACACGCGTTGGTTCTTTGATAAAAATTTCCCCCTCTAATGCAATAATCATTAAGATTCCTTTATAAAATTAGCTGAATTTTGTCTTTTTGATATACGACTTTAGAAGGTTCGCCGGGCTTTGGCACACAGAGTAATTCACGGCTAGGAGAATAAAAGACATAATGCACTTCATTATATCCAATCCAACCGCTCTCTATCGTAATCGTCGCATTTTTTGTCAATTCGTCTAATACATTAAGTGCTTCGCGCGCGTTTTTGAAATCCATACTTAGCTCATTGATTCTTTGCCGCTTATTTTTAAGCGCAAGCACGCGTTGATGATATTCCTCAAATTTCGCTAACAGATAGCTAGGAGGCGTGGTTTTAGTGTTTTTATAATGAATCAAAGTTCCACGAATCTCATCTGCGGTAGCTTTAAGCTTTTTAAGCTCTAAACTCTCAACTTTTAGCTCTTTTGTCATACGAATTGCTTCTTTAATAGATTCATTTTTTTGCTTGAAAAGTGCGTTATACTTTTCTTTTCCTGCTGGACTATAATTTGCTGCTAGGAAAAATTTATTTTCGCCTTTTTCCATTTTGGTGATATGAATATTTTTGGTTGCATACAAAAACGCATTGGAATGCAAAGTTTTAATCACAATCTCTTCTGCATAAATTTTGCCACCATAGACATGCTCTACTTCCACCTTTTTAGCTTCAATAATCCCTGTTTCAAGCATTTCTACTTTGATATACTCGCCTTTTGCATAACCCTTATGTGTCGCGATTTCTGCATCATTGGCAAAGATTTTGGAGTTTTGATGCGTAAAGCCTCCAATACGCACTTCTTTTGAATTAATCTCTGCATTAGGACCAATATTTCCCTCAATATTCACTTCCCCCGCTTGAATCTTCATTCCTTGCCCTAAGGCTTCTTTCATTGCGTCTTTTTGTGTGATATTGATAATTGTGCCACTATTAATATTGCCGATGAGTGAACCAGTAGTTTTGAGTGTTACAGATTCCGTCTCTAAGGTATCCCTAACATACAAAAACCCATCTTCATATTTTAAGATTCCACCAATTACACTGACGTAATAAATACAACAAGGATATTCTTTAAGTGCGATACTTTCTTTATCATATTGCAAGGCACAAGGTTGGTGTAGTGTTTTTGGACTTTGAGGAATAATGTATTCTCCGCGGATATTGCGTCCGGGCTTGCCTTGTAATGGCTTTTGATATTCGCAAATTACATCATCTTTTAGCACCGTTTGGAATTGTCCTGTAATGTCCTTTTTAAACTCCAAATTTCCCTCAACACTTGGGATAAGATTCACGCCACTTAAAATTTTGTATTTCACATCTTGTCTTAGCGGATATTCCAAAGTCTGCAAAAACTCTTCTAACGCGCTTTTTTCTTGCGCTTCATTAAAGCATAAAATCCTATTCCGTGCCTTTTCTTTTTTGATTTGCATATACACACTATCAAAATCTTCTTTGCTATAATTAAACCCCACACGAAAAGTCAAAAATGCCTCGCTAAAGGCTTTGTCTGCCGTGAAATGGAATCGTGTTTCCTTGCGTTCTTTTTCTTTAATCAAAATACAATATCGTTGATTCATCACGAGATTTGGTTCTAGCATATTATCGCGATTGCTAAAAAACGCATCTACTTCTTGTGCAGGAATCAGTTGGGATTCATAGTCATAAAGATTTTTTTTGTAAGTAGTGATAGATTGCAATTCAAAATCAAAGGAATCTGCGTCCATATTGAATTGAGAGGAGACTTGCTTAATGGCAAATTTAATATCTTCGCATTCATTAACATAGTAAGGTCTAAATGTTCGCAAAGAATTTTTTAACATATTTCTAAAACCTTTTATGCAAAAATAAATTAATTTTATCCTAAATTGTTATAAAATTAATTTAAAATCCGCAATTTTGCGACAAAAGAGAACCGAATGTTTTTCAAAGCCTTTTTTACCAATAGCAGCGGAATCCTCACTTCAAGGATTCTTGGTTTTTTTCGTGATTTGCTCACCGCTACGATTCTAGGCTCTAGTATTTATAGTGATATGTTTTTTGTGGCTTTTAAGCTACCTAATCTCTTTCGTCGTGTTTTTGGCGAGGGTGCGTTTAATCAAGCTTTTTTACCAGGATTCTTTAATGCGCGTCTGCGCGGAGGATTTGCACTCAAGATTGGATTGATTTTTTGTATTATCTTGCTTTGTCTTTCAGTTGTTGTATGTGTGTTTAATAAGCCACTCACAAAACTGCTAGCATTTGGATTTTCTGATGATTTAATCGCCCTTACCGCACCATTAGTTGCCATTAACTTTTGGTATTTATTGCTTATTTTTATCGTAACACTCTTTGGCGCAATGCTACAATACAAACGCAACTTCACCGCTTGGGCTTATTCTCCTGCACTTCTCAATCTTGCGATGATTATTGCTCTGCTCCTTGCAAGAGGCAGTGAATCCTATCAAGCCATTTTAACTCTAAGCTATGGCGTGCTTGCAGGTGGAATCGCACAAATCTTGTTGCATTGTTATCCTATGTGGCGTTTAGGATTCTTTAAGCTTTTATATGTAGGATTTAAAGAGTTAAAATACAAAAATCCACAACCCAACTTAAAAAATGCTCAAAAAACCTCCAAACAAGATTCTATTAACCGAAATGTCAAGGAGTTTTTCAAGCAATTTTCTCCTGCAATGTTTGGTAGCTCCACTGCGCAATTCGCTTCTTTTATTGATACGCTTTTAGCCTCTTTTCTCGCAAGCGGAAGTATTTCGTATCTTTATTATGCTAATCGTATTTTTCAGCTTCCTTTGGCAATTTTTGCGATTGCGACTTCCACAGCCTTGTTTCCTATGGTTGCAAAATATATCAAGGAATCCAAAGAATCCCTTGCTTTAAGGGAGCTTTCTCGCTCTTTTTGGCTGCTTAGCATTTTGCTAAGTTTATGTGTGCTTGGTGGCTATTTGCTCAAAAACGAAATCATTTGGCTTTTGTTTGAGCGGGGCAAGTTTGCACGCACAGACACACTCTTATGTGCGGGTGTTTTTGGCGCATATCTTGTAGGTTTGCTCCCCTTTGGATTGGCGCGGATTTTTTCACTTTGGCTCTATTCTAAATCCAAACAAGCATTAGCGGCTAAAATCTCGGCTTTCTCACTTCTTATTGGTACTTTTTGCTCCTTTGTTCTTATGCAGTATTTTGGCGCAATAGGGCTTGCGCTAGGTGGAAGCATTAGCGGGTTTTTTGTGTTTTTTTTGACTTTGCATTTTTTTGGTTGGAATCACTTTTGGAATATCTTATGGAATCCCAAATGGATTTTGATTCTTTGTTTCCTTTTGAGTGTAGAATTTTTGATACTTATTGCTTTTAAGACTTATGTTTTTAGCTTATAATTAGTAACTTGCATAAGCAAAGTAAAATAATCTAGTTGTGATTAGCAATGCCATTGGTTGGCAAAACTTCGGACTATGGATTACCACACCAACACTCACGAGAGCATTTTTAGTGTTACATTCTGAAATTCGTTTTTGCCCACTTTTTTATAATTAAAAAATCATATTTACCTCTTTAAAATTTGTTTTGACTTTAGAGCCCATTTGTTGCGTTTTTGGCAATCAAAACACCCTCTAACATAGAATCAATATCCCCATCTAAAATAGCTTCTACATTACTATATGCAAGATTAGAGCGCAAATCTTTCACTTGCTGATAAGGGGCTAAAACATAACTTCTAATCTGATGTCCCCAGCCAATCTCACTTTTATCCTCACTTGCATTTTTCTCCTCGCGTTTTTGAATCTCTTGCTCATAAAGCTTAGATTTTAGCATTTTTAGTGCAGTGGCTTTGTTTTTATGTTGGCTTCTATCGTTTTGGCATTGCACCACGATTCCTGTGGGAAGGTGCGTAATACGAATCGCAGATTCTGTTTTATTCACATGTTGCCCACCCGCTCCTGAAGCACGATAAGTGTCAATCCGCAAATCTTTTTCTTCAATAGCAATCTCAACATTATCGTCAATCTCTGGACTCACCTGCACCGCAGTAAAGCTTGTATGCCGCTTAGCATTAGAATCAAAAGGAGAAATGCGCACAAGGCGGTGGATTCCATTTTCAACCTTTGCATATCCATACGCATTTTCTCCCTTAATCATAAAGCTAACATCTTTCAAGCCCGCTTCCTCTCCCTCTTGATAATCAAGCAATTCCATCTTGAAGCCTTTTCTCTCTGCCCAGCGCAAATACATACGATAAAGCATACTTGCCCAATCTTGCGATTCCGTCCCGCCCGCTCCGGGAGTAATTGTAAAAATCGCGTTATTAGAATCCAATTCCCCGCTTAACATCACTTCAATTTCTGCGTTTTTAATCTGCTCTTCTAGCTCTTTGGATTCTGCAAAAAGTAGCTCTAAGCTCTCCAAATCATCTTGAGAAATCTCAAACAATTCTTTAGCGTCCTCCAATGCAGACTTTGCCATATTGTATTTTTCTAGCTTTCTTTCACAGCTCTTTTTCTCTTTTTGCAATTCACCCGCTTTTTTGGTATCCTCCCAAAACTCCTTTGCCTGCTCTAAATCTGCGATTTCCAAAATACGCTTTTCCAAAAGTTTGGGTTGCATAATTTTTTCTATATTTTGTCTTTTAATTTCTAGCTCTTTTAATAACTCGCCATATTCATAATTATCCAAACGATTCCTTTGATTTTAGTTGTAAAATTCTCTAGCAAATGCTTCAATCTCTGTAATCACTTGCGAAAGATTCTGATAAGAAATTGCACAAACATAGGATTCTTTTTTATACACTTTATCATAATATTCCACTAGCAAAATCTCCGCTACACGCATTAAATCCCCCACATAAAAAGCTTTTTTGGCTTCATACCAAAACTCTTTTTTCATAAAAGGAGAAATTTTTTGCATAGAATCCTCAAAAAATTGTAATGAAATTTTACCATATTGCGCCACGATTCTTTGCACCCTTTGCTCCAAAGGTGCGACAATTAGAATCTTTGGTGCTTTTTGGTAGGATTGATAAAGCGGAGTGGGCAAAATCAAATTTCCAAGCTTCTTACTCTCCCCTTCCACTAGCACAAAAGGAGCATTTTCTAAGTCTTTCAAACGAGCAAAAAGCAGATTTTGAAAACTCTTCACACTAGGTTGCTCCCCACAAATTGCGCCAAAGCTTGAACCTAAATGCTTTGCGATTCCCTCAATATCCAAAGAATCACGAAATCCTTGAATAATCTCGCTTTTACCGCTCCCGGTTTGACCCACAAGCGTAACAAAGCGATGGGGAGGAAAACTATCAAGATATTTCAACACTTCGTTGCGGTAAGCTTTATAACCACCCTCTAAAAGCACGACTTGGTAACCAATAGCTTCCAAAACCATAAAAAACGCACGACTTCTCATACCACCGCGTGCGCAATGGATTCCAAAGGGTTTTTTAGGGCTTACCATTGTCTCTAAAGTCAATAAATGTTTTGCAATATTTTGACTGACAAAACTAGCACCCAAAACCTTTGCTTTGAAAGAATCCGTGCGATACAATGTGCCAATTTGCTGATGTTCTTCATCATTTAAAACAGGAAAATTTTGCGCTCCTACAATATGAGATTCTGCATATTCTCTAGGAGAGCGCACATCTATAATTAAAGATAAATCTTGATTTAAAAAACTATTGGGCGGAATTATTTTTGTCATTTTTTCCTCTATATTTAAAATAGAATCGCAAAATCATTTCGGATTTCTTGTCTAAACTTTGTCTTGATAAAGAATCTTATAAACTCTAAGCAATGCAATAAATAACGCTGTAATTGCTGGACCAAATACAATGCCCCAAAAGCCAAAACTCGTAAGCCCTGCAATAATAGCAAAGAAAATTAACATTTCGTTAATTTTTAGCGGAGTTTTTATCAATACGCGATTGATAAAACTGATAATAAAAGGCTTCACGCCATTATCTGCTAAAGTTGCGATAACAATAATAGAATAGAGCGTAATAAGGATTGCATAACTATAATTCCCTAAATACAATTCATATCCAACAACAGGCAACCAAACTAAACTTCCACCCACCACAGGCACGAGCGAAGCAAAACCATAAAAAACACCCAACAAAAGTGCATTATAACCCAAAAACGCCATAAGGATTCCAAACAATGCGCCTTGCAAAAGCATAGAAAAAATAGAGGAATAAAATACAACACTAATCACTGCACTCACTTCCTCATAAAGAGATTTGACATAAGTGGGCTGAATCGGAATCAACCCCAAAAAATACTGACCCAATGCACCGCCATAATAATAAAAAAAGAATAAAAAAACTAGGATAAATAGAGTATCACTCAAAAAATATAAACTATTTTGAGAAATTTTTGCAACAATTCCTATACTACGTTTGGCGACTTCAGTCCAATCAATCCCAGAAAGATGTGCCAACCAATTATTGATTTCCTTTTGCAATAAATCCGGCAGATAAGCAAAAATCTCTTTTCCATATTCTCCCAAATGCATTTGTAAATCCAATAAAAAATTTTGAAAATTTCCCAACTCCAAATTTGTTGCCAAATTCAATAAATTTAAAAGAATATAAAAAATAGGCAAAAAACAAAGAATTATCAACAAAAGAGTCATTAGAAAAGTGGAAGCAAGCGGAGATTTTATGTATTTTAAAATCACATAATAAACATTCTGTGTTGCAATAAATAGCAAGAATGCAATCAATAGATTCATTAAAAATGGAGAATAAAGCTTCAATAAAGCCAACAATGTGAGAGCAAAAATAACGAGAAAAAAATAAATTCCACCTTTTTGCATAATTTACCTTTATTCAAAAATCCAAATCACAAGACACAAAATTTTGTGCTTGCGATTCTTTATTATCACTTAATGCAAAGATTTGTTTGGTGGATAAATAAACACACTTTTCCTGAAAACTTCAATAGGCTCTTGGCTATCTACCGCATAGGCTCTGATTTCTAATGGAATATGTGTATCTTTTTGCGCATCTTTAGCCAAATTTGCTTCCGTATAAAGCACAACGACTTGTTTGGATTTCTCGCCTGCTTCTATGCGGAAGGGTTTGCTTGGACGCTTAATTTGAATCTCTGCATTGTTTTGCACCTCAAAATAAAAATCATAAGCTTGTTTTTGCGTATTTTGAAACAAGAAAACATAGGAATTTTCCACGCGCCCATTATCGCGAATCGTATAAAGTTCTTGTCGATTGATATTTAAAAGCATATCTTCCTTTTTAGAACTCATCATCAAAAGCCCAGAAAACACAACCACCATTGCAACAATATAACCAATTGTTTTAAAGCGCATATAACGCACTTTTTGTCGGTCTTCAATACTTTGCGGACTTGTCCAAGAAATCAAAGTCATTTTACCGAGTTTTCCCATTACCTTTGTGCAAGCATCTGAACATTCAAGGCAGTTAATACATTCTAATTGCATTCCCTTGCGAATATCAATATGTGTAGGACAGATTTTCACACAGGCTTCGCAACCGGTGCATTCTGCATTTAGTGCTTCAGGCTTTTTCCATAGTTTAATCCCTTTTGCATCAAAAACTTCTCCACCTCTTTTATAGTCATACACCGTCATAATAGTATCATTATCATACAAAACACTCTGAACACGGCTATAAGGACACATATAAATACAGAAGTTTTCTTTGATAAATACCACAATCGCAATGAGTGCAATGGTAAATCCTAACCAAAAAATAAATAAATATTTATGCTCTAAAGGGTTTTGAATATAGTTAAAAAAATCTTCTGGTGGCACAAAATACCACATCAAATTGGACGCTGCAACCAAAGCAAGACAAGCAAAAATCACAAGAGAAATCACTTTTTTAACTTTGTTGCTCCCCAAGCTCATATCAGGCTCTAATTGGCGATTCTCCATTCTTTTGCGCAAGCCCAAAATTTTTGTCTCTAACAAATCGCGATACAATACGCGGAAAATCGTCTGTGGGCAAGCCCAACCACACCATACGCGTCCCGCAAGTGTTGTCATAAAAAAAATCGCCAAAAACATTAAAATCAACAAAAAAGGCATAAGATAAAGTTCTTGCATATCAAAAGCAACCCCTAGCAAATGCAGTTGTTTGCGGTCAAAAGACAATAAAAAAATCTGATTGCCATTAATTTTAATAAAAGGAATGCAGAACAACAGAATTGTGGTAATTCCATACATCACATAACGACGCTTGAAATATAAGCGTTCCTTTACATTCTCAACCATCTTTACTCCTAATATTTTGATTTTTTAGTAAAAGATTAATATTACCATAATAAAAGTAAAAATTAAACTTTATTTTTCTTTAGGGTGATTTTCTTACATTCATTTTAATGGATTCTTAAAATTTTTATATTAAAATACGAGGCTTTTTTATAAAAGCTAAATCTTACACACAAAGGTGGTGATTTAGATGCCGGGTATCAAAGTCAGAGAAAATGAATCTTTTGATGATGCGTATAGAAAGTTTAAAAAACAAGCCGATAGAAACCTTGTTGTAACTGAAAGTCGCGCAAGAAGATTCTTTGAACCAAAAACTGAAAAGCGCAAAAAGCAAAAAATCAGCGCACGCAAAAAAATGCTCAAACGCTTATATATGCTTCGTCGCTACGAATCAAGGCTCTAAAAACAATAAGATTCCTCTATGGAATCTTATTTCTTACAATTCTTTCTTATAAGATTCCAAATATTCCTTAATAATTCGTTTTCTAGCTTTTCTTGCAAAGTTCGTGGAGAAAAAGATTGCTCCAAAGCGAGATTCTACACTATGAATTGCTGTCTCTTGTATTTTGCAAGGATAATCCAAACGATAAACTATTCTACAAAAATCCTTGCCTTTGTAGTGGAATCTTTCAAAAAAGATTCAGTGTGTCCGATGATTTGGGCAGATTCTATCCCCTCATTTTTCAATCGCTCAAGCAGTGCATTTGCTTCTTTTTGCGGTAGGGCAAATACCAATCCGCCCGAAGTTTGTGCGTCAAATAGCAAGATTTCTAAGTCTTTAAACTTAGAATCCTTTGAGAGATTAAATTCGCATAAATGCTGAATCGCGCGTTCATTGCCACAACTTCCGCCCGGAATAATTCCCATTTTTGCAAACTCAATTGCTTCCTCTACCAAAGGAATTGCTTCAGATTCTAAACGAATGTTAATTTTAGGATTCAGCATTTCGTTCAAATGCCCCAAAAGCCCAAATCCTGTAATATCTGTGCAAGCGTGAATAGTAAATACACTTGCAATCTCACAAGCGCGACGATTGAGTGTCGCCATAATCTGCGCAATTCTGTCTGCGACTTTAGAATCTAGCATATTTGCCTTTAATGCAGTTGTAAGCACACCCATACCGATAGGCTTTGTGAGAATCAAAACATCGCCAACTTGTGCGCCATTGTTACGCCAAATTTTTTTTGGGTGAATGATTCCACTCACACTCAAGCCGTATTTTTGCTCATTATCCGACACCGTATGCCCACCAATAAGCACACCTCCGGCTTCTTTGATTTTGGATAATCCGCCCTCTAAAATACCTTGCGCATAATCTTGCGGAATCCGACAAGAATCCCACATCATAAGGTTTAGGGCACATTTCACGACTCCACCCATTGCATACACATCACTTAGCGCATTTGCCGCGGCAATCTGCCCATAGACAAAAGGGTCATTCACCACAGGCGTGATAAAATCTGCTGTCTGCACAAGGGCTAAATCAGGCGTGAGCTGATAAACCCCAGCGTCTTCGTTGCCTCTAAAATCTACCAAAACATTTGCATTTTCTTCGTTGCTTAAGGAGCTAGCAATTTGTGAGAGGTCGTCCAGACCTACTTTACCTGCTCAACCGGCAACTTTAACAAATTGTGTGATTTTAATTTCTTCTTTGCTTGTTTGCATTTTATTTTTCCAAATCGTTTAATAGGGATTTTAACTATTTTACCTTATTTCTAATTATTTTTTGGCAAAATTGTATAAAATTTTTAAGGCTTTTATATGGAATGGTTAGTCCTAGACTTTTCATTTATTCTTACACTTTTTATCATTGGAATTTTTACAGGAATTCTAGCGGGATTCTTTGGAATTGGTGGCGGAGCAATTATTGTGCCCTTGATGATTTTACTAGGAAATGACATAAAAATTGCGATTGGAATCTCTATTATGCAGATGATTTTTTCCTCCATTTATGGCTCTTACATCAATTACCGCCAAAATAATTTAGAGTTCAAAGATAGTCTTTATGTGGGGCTTGGAGGACTAATCGGCGCAGCATTTAGTGGCGTAGTTGTGGATAGGATTCCATCTAATATTTTAGAGGGAATTTTCACGCTGTTTATTCTCTATTCATTGGTGAAATTTTTTAAAGCAAATGCTTATGGCGGAGAAAGCCGTTTAGGCAATGGAATCAGCGCAAAACTATTTCTCATCAGCTGCGGCTGTGTCGTAGGCGTCTTTGCAATTTCACTTGGAATCGGTGGAGGAATGATGTTGTCTCCACTTCTTGCCTATTATTTGGGATATAGTAGCAAAAAAATCATTCCGCTTTCGCTTTTCTTTATTATTTTTTCCTCTGTTTCGGGATTTACTTCCCTAGCAATGCACGGCTATGCGGACTATAAACAAGGCATTATCGTGGGAATCGCCTCGCTCATTGGCGTGCGCATTGGGATTTGGCTACTTAGTATCATAGACGCCAAAAAACACAAATACGCACTACT
Source organism: Helicobacter ganmani (assembly GCF_003364315.1). Taxonomy (NCBI): domain Bacteria; kingdom Pseudomonadati; phylum Campylobacterota; class Epsilonproteobacteria; order Campylobacterales; family Helicobacteraceae; genus Helicobacter; species Helicobacter ganmani. The sequence continues at coordinate 148,386 of NZ_NXLS01000004.1, forward strand.
TATGATGTATTGCCTCGTGCTTAGCATTATGCTTAAAAAAATGTTTTGGAGTTAAATGTTGTGCGCATTGCAATGGAATCGTAAAAGGCGAGATTCAAATTACAGATTATTTCAGGCAAAGCCCTTGCAAAGAAAGAAATAAAAAGAAAATAAGAAAGATGATGAGGGAGAACCCTCATCAAAGGAGAAACACTAGAAGCTGTATTTTACTTCTACACGCACTCTTTGGCGAGTTTCATCGTCGTTTGCATTATAAGTAGTAGCAGTAGCAACACCAGCAGCATCAATGGAGTATCCATTTACAGCATAACCATCCGCATCAGTCATCAAGTAAGCATAGTAGCCACTAATTGTAAGGTTTTTGTTGTGTTTCCAGCTGATTCTTGGAGTGATTTCTTGGAAATCTGTATCTTTAATTGTTACATTTCCTGAAGTTACTTCGTTGTTACCCCAAACATAATCTAGTCCGATTCTTAATCTGCTATCTACCATAGAATAACCGATTGCACCATAGAATACACTGATTTCTTGTTCATTTCCGAAACCATGCACGCCTCTTGGTAAGAGTGCAGAAGTGCTAATGCCTGTTGCATTATTTTGCCACCAGATTGCTCCAGCGTATTTGAATGCTGTGCCATCATCGTTCAATGTTACTGCTGTTCCGTCTTGGAAGTTTGTAACCCAACCAAGTTTAACATCTAGTGGAACATTATACTCTTGAGCGAAGTTTGCACCTAAGTTAAGCACGAACAAGTCGTTTGCTTCAGCAATGTTTGCTCTGTTGGCGACACTACCAATTTGCAAGTTGTTTGTACCAACTACGCTAGGGTGTAATGCACCTAGAATAGAACTATTGCTATTGTCTAGTTTAGCTAAAGCATATTGTAATGCAACATCAAAAGTAGCATTGTTCCAGCTTAATTCACCAAATCCTAGTGCATCTACTGCATCTTGGATATAGAATCCCCAAAGTTGAGCACCAAAGTGTCCATAAGCTGTATCTACACCATAGATACCTGCAAGAGCATAGAGGGGTTTAGTGATAGAACCGCCATCATTACCACCTGAAGTATAACCTCTTGTTAATTCTAAGTCATCAATTGCCCAAGAGTCAAATGCACCTGCTGCAAAAGTAAAGCCTTCTAAATCACTATTAAGAGCTAGGATACCTGTTCCTCTATCATCATCGCCTGCGCTTGTTACAGGAGTAGCTAATCTTTGCTTACCAATAATAACAGTTGTAGCTGTGCTATCAGGAGTAATCACTGCATTGAATGTGCTAACACCAAAGCTTCCGTCTTTGCCTGAACCTTCACCATCACCTATACCGGGATAAGTGTTTCCGTGATTTACATTGTTGGATTCGTTGTTGTAAAGAATTCCTAAGTTGAATGCAACATTATCAGCTACAGGAGCTTTGAAGTCTGCTACTGCTTTCCAGCGGTGAGTAGCGTTGCTATTAGCCACAGAATCTTTATTGAATCCATTGGCATCATATCTATCATCATTGTATCTGTATCTTAGATACCCACTAACATCAATTCCCTTAATTGCATCTTCTAAAGGTTGAGCAAAACTCGCAGTAGAGAATGCACCCAAAGCAACACTTGCTGCTAAACTAAGTTTTAGAAATTTCATTTTAATCTCCTTTTTGTTAGAATTTCGAAATTACAACTGCTTTAGAGCTTAGGCAAAGCTTTTGTAAGCTTCACCCTCACCCTAATCAATCAAGTAAGATCTAGCTTTGGAATATTCTAACCTAACAAAGCTAGACCAAAATTTTAGCAAATAGGGGGGGGGGGGGTGTCAAGTGCTTTTTTAAGAAATTTTTAATTTAATGTGTTTCTCTGCTTTTTTCTTTTTGTGTTTTGATTGCTTGAAAGTTCATTGTTTGCATTGTTTCAAAATTTTTTGATTTGTATTTTTATTGTTGTGAGAAAATTTAAAAATTTTTATGGTAGTTTATAATACAGAATCCTATTTTCAGGATTCCATAAACATTATTCGTGGCGCAAAGCATCAATGGGATTCAGCCTTGAGGCGCGTCTTGCTGGGAGATAACCAAACAATATTCCCATAAAAGCTGAAAACACAAAGGCGACCAATGCGATTGTATAATCAAAGTTAAAAGGCAATTCCATAGCATAGCAGATTCCAAGCGAACCAACAAACGCCAAAACTACTCCCAAGATTCCACCCAATGCGCTAAGGCTCAAGGCTTCTATCAAAAACTGCAACAACACTTCACTCTGCATTGCGCCAATCGCCAAACGCGTGCCAATCTCTCGCGTGCGCTCTGTTACAGAAACTAGCATAATATTCATTATCCCGATTCCTCCGACAATCAAACTCACCCCTGCAATCGCCCCTAAAAAAATTGTTAAATTTGCAGTGGTGTTTTGCATCATTTCTATGATTTGCTTTGTGTCCATAATCTCAAAATCATCTTTTTGCCCCTCACGCACATTACGAATCTCACGCAAAGCATTTGAGATTTGTATCGTGGCTTGTGTGGAATCTACATTGTCTTTAAGCGAAATCATCAATCTTGAGATATTATACAATGTGCTAGACTTAGAGATGCTGCGTTGATAAGTTTTCAAAGGCAGCAAAATCACATCATCTTGGTCATTTCCCATTGCTCCTTGCCCCTTTTCCTCCAAGATTCCGATACATTCACACACAATATTGCCCAATCGGATTCTACTTCCTAGTGGATTTGTAGAGGATTTATCAAATAGGTTTTTTTTCACACTTGCACCAATAATGCAAGTATTGCTTCCTGCACGATAATCTTGCGCACCAAAAGTTGTCCCATAAGAGATATCCCAATTTGTAGCGACAAAATAATCTGTATTGACGCCTTGAATTTGGGTTTGCGTGTTTTCTTGTCGGAATTGCACAAGAGCAGAAGTTGCCACAATCGGTGCAATCGCGCGTGTAATATGTCCAACTTGAATATTTAATTCTTTGATATTCTCTAGGCTAAAAAGCTTTCTTCCTCCACCGCCTATGTTTTGACTTCGCGCAGGAAAGACAAGCAAAATATTGCTACCCAAACTACTCATACGCTCGGTAATCACTTGCGTTGTGCCATTTCCAAGTGTAATCATAATCACGACTGCTCCCACACCAATAATAATCCCAAGCATTGTTAAAAGTGCGCGCAAAAAATTGCGTCTAATCTGACGAAAAGCGAGAAAAAAGGCATTTAGAATCATATTTATTCCTAATTGTATTGTGCTTGCACACTACTAGATTCTATGTTTTGAGATATTTCGCTTTGCTCAATAGGAGGTGCAGCATCTCGTATGCTTTGGGGTTGGGTATTTGCGGAATCGCTTTGCACCAAGCCATCTAAAAACATAATTTCGCGCGTAGCATACCGCGCCATTTCAGGCTCGTGTGTTACCATAAGAATCGTAATCTTAGAATCTGCATTTAACCGCGCTAAGATTTCCATAATCTCTATGCTTCGCTTAGTGTCTAAATTCCCTGTTGGTTCATCGGCGAGCAAAAAGAGTGGGTTGGAAGCAATTGCTCTAGCAATCGCCACGCGCTGTTGTTGTCCCCCGCTTAAAGCATTGCTTTGATGATTATACCATTTTTCTAAACCTACCATTTCAAGTGCTTGCATAGATTGTCTAATACGCTCTTTTTTGGGCACTTGGCGATAAAGCAAAGGAAGTTCAACATTTTCTAGTGCAGTCGTGCGCGGCAAAAGGTTGAATCCTTGAAAAATAAAGCCGATATAGTGTCGTCTCAAAAGGGCTTTTTGTTTCAGATTTAAATCACAAACATTTACTCCACAAAACTCATAAATTCCGCTACTTGGGCTATCCAAACAACCGAGAATATTCGCCAAAGTGCTTTTGCCGCTCCCGCTTGGACCCATTAGCGCGACAAAATCACCCTCCACAATCTCTAAACTAATCCCACGCAATGCCTCAAAAAGATTGGGTGGCTTTCCATAGGTTTTATGGATATTTTGCAAACGAATAAAAGACATTATTTCTCTTCTTTTTGCGCAATAATCACTTGCATTCCTGCTTGAATAGAATCGCTAAAAATCTGCGTTGAGATTCCATCACTAATGCCAACTTCCACAGAAACTTCCTTAGGCATACCATTTTCCAATATCCAAACACTAGAGTTTGCTTGCTGCTTGCTTCCACCTCCACGTGTGCGTGGAGGACGCATACCTAAACCAAAAGAACTTAATTTTGAAGAGGATTTTGCGGAATCTTTCTTAGAGGTTGCTGGAGTAAAATAAAGCGCACTAGAGGGAATCAAAAGGGTATTTTTAGCAGAATCTGTAACAATATCTGCAGTCGCACTCATTCCGGGTTTTAGCAACAAATCTTGATTGCTGACATAAATACGCGCCTCATAGCTCACGATGTTGTCTGTGCTTTCGCTCGCACCAAAATTCACTCTATCTACCACCGCTTCAAAAGTCTTTTGAGGATAGGAATCCACACTAAACTTTACATTTTGCCCCACCTTAACTTTGCCAATATCTGCTTCAGAAATGCTAACATTTAACTCCATTTCCTCTAAACTTTCTGCAACAATAAAAAATTCTGGTGCTTGGAAGCTTGCCGCAACGCTCTGCCCTACTTCAATGGAGCGACTAAGCACCACCCCATCTATTGGCGTTGTGATATGCGCATTTTTCAAATCTACCTGTGTAGAACGAATCGCAGTTTCAATCTCTTTAATATTTGCTTGACGCAACTCCACCTCACTTAAAGCAGCATTATAATTCGTTTTTGCGGTTTGCAAATCAAGTTTAGAGGGTGTTTTACCTTGAGTAGTTTTAAAAAGCGTTTGAAGTTGCTTATACTGCCAAGCCTTTTCCTCTAAACCCACCTTTGCGCTTTTTAATTGCGCCTTTGCACTCTGAAGTTGTGCCTCATAGCGGTAGAGGTCTTGCTCAATACTTTCACTATCAATTTTAGCAAGCACTTGCCCCTTGCTCACCTTATCATTCACATCTACAAGCACTTCAAGCACGATTCCAGAAATCACCGAACCAATGGACACTTCGTGTGTTGGAGAAAGCGTGCCATTAGCACTAATGCTTGTAGAAATATCTCCTAAAGTTGCTTCTTGTGTTGTATAAAGATAATTTGGCTCTCTTGTTTGCCACCAATAAAATAGTGCAATACACAAAACTACAAAACCTGCGATTCCACCCCAAATCATCAAAGTTTTTTTGTAATTTTTCTTTGGATTTAAATTTTTCAAAATCTCTATTGTTGATTGCATTTTATTCCTTATTTATTAAATGTTTAGTCGTAGAAATGAGATTTAAATCTCCGCCAAAAGCCTTATAAAGCAAAACAAAAGCTTTGAGATTCTCAAATTTTGCAGTATTGAGTGATTTTTGTGCATTATTAAATGCAGCGGCATTAAGAGCATATTCTAAGTTATCAATCAATCCCACAAAATAACGACTAGAAGAAAATTCAAAATAACTTTGCGCATTTTTTGCTCGTTTTTGGCTATTTTGCAGCTGCAATTCTGTGCTTTTGACATTAAAACTTGTGTTTTCAATTTCACTCAAGGCATTTTTTAGCGATTTTTGAAGCGTGAGATAAGATTCTTTCAAAAGTGCATCTTGCAAAAAATAATTTTGCGTTAATTGTGTGCGGTTTAAAATCGGCGCGGTAAGGGAGCTAGCAAATTGCCACGCAAGATTCCCGCTTGCCTGCGCATTAGAATCCAAAATCTCGTTTAAATTTGCGCTAATAGATAACACAGGAAACAAGCTTGCCTTAGCATTTGCCTTTGTATAACTCTGCGCATACAAACTAAAAAGTGCTGCTCTAATATCTGGACGCGCAAGCAAAACATTTGCAGGCATAGAATCCAAATGCAGTTTCGTTGGTGCATTTGGAGAGATTTGCGATTCCACCACAAAAGGAAGTTCTAATGTATCTAGCAATATCAATAAAGCATTTTTATTTTCCTCAAACGCGCTCTTTAGGGATTCTAAAGTATTTTGTTCATTCGTCAATAAATCTTGTTTTTCAAAAAGCTCTGTGCTATCTAGCAAACCATTTTCAACCTTTAAACGCGTCAGCTCCAAAGCGTCTTGATAATGCACAATATTTTCCTGCGTTAAAATAAGATTACAAGAGGATTCAAGCAATGTAAAATAAAGAATCGCTACATCACCTAAAAGCGTAATTTTAGCATTTTCCAAATCTTGCAAGGATTTCTCATAAAGAGAGGCTTTGGCATTTTTGGCATATTGTAATCTTCCGAACAAATCCACTTCCCACGAGAGTGTCGCGCCTACTGCGGAGGTATAAGATTGAGTTTTCTGTATGGGTATTGTATTGGTGCGCGTATGCGATTCGTTGGCATTAACACTTCCATCTACGCTTGGAAAGATTGCTCCCCACGCACTTTTAAGTTGCGCCTTAGCCTGCAAGATTCTTGTATTCATAATTTGCAAATCCAAGTTATTGCCTAAAGCAATTTCAAAAAGATTTGCTAGAGTAGAATCGTTAAACAAAAGATTCATTTGCTCTATTGGCGACGCTTTGGCAAGAGGTTGGGATTCCATATCTACGCTGATTAAAGCGGTATTTTGGAAAGTTTGTGGGAGTGCTTGAGTGATTTCTGAATCTTTTGGCAAATTTGCAGCACAGCCAAAAAACATTCCGCTTGCAAATACTAAGATTATAAAATGTCTCCACGAAATCTTATGCAAAATCTGTTGCAACAAAATATCTCCTTAAAATAAAGCCAACATTCTATACCAAAACCCTAAAGCAAATGTGAATTTTTCATCAACCAAAACAACTTCTACAAAATCAATGAATTAAAAACAAACTTTAAGGATTCTGCAAAATCTGTTGCGTGTTGATTTTAAAATCAAAGTATTTAGAGCGCAACTTAGAAGCGGCAATGGTTGTAAATTGCGAAGCGGCGGCACTAAAATTTTTTTCTTGCAGGAATAAAATTCCATTTGCGATTCTTGTTTCATAATTTGTCGGCGCTTCCAATTTGGAAAGCTGTAAAAGTGTAGAGGCATTTTCAATATGTCCTGCGCCAATAGCAGCCACCGCACCCAAAAAGAGCGTTTGCGTATCTTGCTCTTTAAAATCATCAATCAAGCTGTTATAAAGCGTAAAAGATTTTTCAAATTCCTGTAAATACAAATAAGTCAATGCCAAAGCCTGAATTACCCCGCGTGCGTCTTTTTGTTCGGTAATAAGACGCATATCCAAATCTTGCTGAACATAATGCAAAGTCCCAATAATATGCGCAACTTCAATATACATTTCACGCACAACAGACGCTCCATAATAAATGGAATCGCGGTTAATTTTTGGGTCTTGGTAATAATTTTGCAACTTCAAAGCAAGAGATTTAGGCTCATCTTGATAATTGATAGCCAAAAGCGATAAAAGATTGCTAATGGGGTCATTAGGATAGAGCCGTTTCAATCCCTCTGCAGATTTCACAAGCAAGGTTTGATTATTCATCTGCACGCCTTGCGCAAAATCCAAAGCATAATAAATCGCAACATTGTCTTCTTTGTTTTCAAGAGACTGCAAAGGCGTTGGAATACCATCTCTTGCGAAATTTAACAAAGCTTGAATAAATTCTTGCTCCTCGGCATTGCCTTGAAAATTGACAATTTCTCTTCCAATTTCACTTTCCAATCGCCCCGTATCGCGATAGGTTAATTTGGCAGTGATAAGGGCAAAAATTCCTGCATACAAGTCTTTTGGATTCAAGTGAAAAGAACGTAAAAAATGCTGATAAGCCGCGTCAAAATTACCCATTTGCGCATAATTTAGTCCTAAATTGTAATGCAAAATAGAATGATTGGGATAAGCATTAACAACTTCTAGCAATAAGGCATTAGCATTCCGAATATTTCCATTAAGCGTTTCTAAAATCGCATTAGCAATATTGCGATTCATTCTTGAAATCGTCTGTCCGCGCAGTAGAATCTCTTTTGCCTCTTGCAGATTCTCAATCCGAATATTAATGCCACCCTCTTGAATCACATTAAAAGCTTCTTTAGCGTCAAAGACTTTATAAGAGGCAAAATAAAACAAAACATTATAGGCGTTGAGCTTTTGCCCTATAAAATTATCCCAAAAACGTTTTTGTGCAACATCAATATTAAAAAAATCATCACGCAAAGTGATTTGAATCGGATAAGGATTGCGGTCTAACGCTTCTTGATTTTGAGAATATTTATTTGCAAGCCGCGCAGCCTGACTATATTCTGTTAATTGTAGTTTCACAAGCATTAAGGCAATATCGGATTCCAAAGTGCTTCCAAATGTATCAATACTTTGCGTTAGAAGCTTGTTTGCTTCATTGTAGTCCCCGATGCGCGCATAAAGCAAAGCAAGATTAAACCAAGTTTTTGGGTCAGTAGAATTTCTATTTAACGCATCAATGGCTTTATAATTGTTATTAAAATACGCATACATTGTGGCTAAAAGCTGATTTGTTTCCTCTTGATAATAATCGGAAGAAGGATGAATCAAAGAAGAAAAAGCTTCCAAATAATTACCCAAATAAAAATTTGTCAGCGCATATAGATAGGAATAAATAGGCAAATTCCCTGTTTTTGGAAGATAAGTCTGCGCAAGTTGCAGATAATAACGATACTTCAAGGGTTCTTGTAGATACAACGAACAAATCGCGGCATTCAACGAACTAATCACTCTATCTTCCCCTAAATCAATAGCTTTTTGGAAAGAATTTAACGCTTCCAAATAGGATTTTTCTTCCATTTGCGCTACACCTAAATTATAATTAGAAAGCCCTTCAGAATAATTAGAAATCTTGTTATACAAATCCAATGCCTCTAGTTTATTGCCGTTAGTGTAAAGAAAATTTGCTTTTTTAATCAGTGCCTCTAAGTTTTCGGCATCTGTAATAATGTCTTCCCCTTTTTTAATACTAAAATCTATGGGTGGCAAGGCATTTGTTTGTGTCTGTGGTGGTTGAACTTCACGCGTCAAAACTAAACCAATCAAAAAAATAAATCCAAGTATAAAAAACCCAAATAAAACTGCCAAAATAACACTTATTTTTTTATGCTGATTGAAAAACTCTAAAAGTTTTTCAATTTTATTTTGCGGTTTAGATTCTTGTGGTTCTTTTTTTAAAATATCATCTAAAACACCAAAATTGTCATCAAGCTGAATCACTTGATTGTTTTCTTGATTTTGTGGCATAAAACTACCTCAAATAAGGCTCTAAAACTAAAGGAATCTTAATATTCCCATCTTTTTGTTGATAATTCTCCATAATCGCAACCAATGTGCGCCCCACAGCCAAGCTTGAACCATTTAAGGTATGGACTAATTGATTTTTCTTTTTAGAATCTTTATAACGAATCTTTGCGCGTCTTGCCTGAAAATCGCGTGTATTGGAAATAGAACTAATTTCACGATAGCAATTTTGTCCGGGTAACCATACTTCAATATCCACCGTGTTGCTTGCACAAAATCCCAAATCCCCTCCACAAAGCTGCACCAAACGATGTGGAAGCCCCAAAGAAACCAAAAGCTTTGAAGCACACGCAATCATGCGCTCTTGCATCATATCGCTTTCTTTTGGTGTTGTAATCGCAACCAACTCTACTTTATCAAATTGATGTTGGCGGATAATTCCGCGTGTATCTCGCCCTGCACTTCCCGCTTCTTTTCTAAAGCAAGGCGTATAAGCCGTCAGCATAAGAGGTAATTCCTCTTCGTCTAAGATTTCATCACGATAAAGATTCGTGAGTGTTACCTCTGCTGTAGGTATCAAATAAAGCTCGTGTCCTTTTTTAGCATTTTTTTCATTGGATTCCTCTTCTTCAAATTCTGATATTTTAAACAAATCATTTTCAAATTTTGGCAACTGACCCGTGCCAAAGAGAGTTTGTGCATTCGCAACTGCAGGTGTTCCAATCTCACTAAAACCACATTTGGAGTTAAAATCCAGCATATAATTAATAAGTGCGCGTTCCAACTTCGCTCCCATCCCCATAAATACGCTAAAGCGGCTTTTTGCAAGCTTCACTCCACGCTCAAAATCAATCCACCCATTTTGCTCCGCTAGCTCCCAATGCTCTTTGGGTTTAAAATCAAAATGTGTAGGTTCTAATACTTTTTTAATCTCAACATTATCCTTTTCATCTTTTCCAAAAGGCGTTTTAGAATCAGGAATATTAGGAATATTATGAGAAAACTCTTGCAATTTATTTTCCCACAATTCTACTTCTTGGGAATAAAGCGCAATTTGCCCTTTTAGCAAATCGCATTCCTCTTTGAGCGCATTAATATCGCCCCCTTCTTGTTTGATTTTGGCAAATAGCTTAGTTTTGGCATTTTGCGTGGCTTGCAATTCCTCTAAAGCAGATTTTTTTTGTTTATAATTCAAACTGCTTTCACGCAATGTATTCAAAAACACTGCGTCAATATTGCGTTTAGACAATTTATCCATCACCTCTTCAAAGTGATTTGTAAGAAGTTTTAAATCAATCATAATAAATCCCAAAAAAATTAAATGGCTAGATTCTACACTAAGGCTTGTTAAAACACACTAAAAAATTTATAAAAATCATTCGAAATTATGCAAGAATAATGTATAATCTAAATTTATGTTTAAGCTTTAAAAGAATTGGGTTTAATCTAAAAATAATTTGTTTTGGAGAATTAAAATTGAATTCAGTTGGAAATTTTGCAATTGTGCTTGGTATTTTATGTTTAGTATCAATTGTAGTTTTGGCAATTACCGCAATTTCAGTCAGTAAAAGTGGAGGAAAACTCACTTCTTTTGAAAAAAAGATTCTCTTTGCAGTAGCTTTTTTGCTTTGCTCTGGAATCATCTTGCTCTACATTTTTTCTAATTTAAGCCTATTTTTTGCATTATTTTCTTAGACTTTTTGGTTTTTCCAAATACCACTTTGAAAAATTTTCCAATACACAAACGCACGCAAGAAAGTTTCCAAACAAATGCAAAGATAAATATAAATTGCGGGATAACCTCTTGTAGCAATAAAATAACAAGGCACAACGCGCAAGCCCCAAATCATTATGCTATTAATCACAAGCGTGATTTTTGTAATGCCCGCTCCACGCAATGCACCATCAAGAATACAAATAAACGCAAAAGCAATTTGTGAGATTCCAATAGGCACAAGATAATGGACGCTTGCGAGAATCGTAGCGGAATCCTCACTAAAAAAACTAGACCAAAAGGGAGCAAAAACACTCATAAAAAACCCCACAATCCCCATAAAGATTCCGCCAAGCAGTAGAGTATTGAGGGTGGAGTATTTTGCTTCTAATGGTTTTTTTGCTCCAAGATTCTGCCCCATAAGTGCCATTGCAGCAATCATAAAACCAAATCCGGGCATAAAAGCAAATCCTTCAATTCTCGTAGCGATTTGATAGCCTGCTAAATCGTAAGTCCCATAAAACGCGACAAATTTCGTCATCACGATGATTGCAAAAAGCGTAAAAAGACGCTCACAACCGCTAGGGATTCCAACAATAAAAGCGCGTTTAATATAATCAAAATTGATTCTACCTTTAAGCGAAATGGGGCTATTTTTGTAAAATAAAAGGCAAGAAAACAAAGCGGAGGTTTCTAAAAAATTAACCACCAAAGTTCCAATTGCTGCACCCACAACACCCAATGCAGGCACAAAAAGGAATCCAAAAATCAAAGTATATTTTACAATGGGATTTAAAAGTGTAATGACAATTTTAATATAAAAAGGTAGCTTCGTTGCTCCAGCTGCTGAAAATGCAGAAATGCTTACTTGCTTTATCAACAATAAAGGCACACTAAAAAGCACGACACTTAAATAACTACTTCCGATTTCGTGTGCTTGGGATTCTATCCCAATCCAAGCAAAGAAAAATTCAAAGCCCCAAAACGCAGACAGCATTAAAGGCAGAGAAAAGACAAAAGCGGCGAAACTCAAGCTCATTACTACTTCATTAGCAGCCTTTTTGTCGTTTGCTCCCAAAAATCGTGAAACCAAAGCACTATTTCCGACAAAAATAATCGTGCTAAAGGCAAAAAGCAACATAATGAAGTTTAAGCTCACTCCCACAGCAACAATCGCACTTGCTCCAAATGTGCCAATCATTAGCAAGTCTATGGAAAGATTAATAATATCCAAAAGCGAATTTAAACCAGAGGGAATTGCGATATTTAGGATTCTATGGCTACGCTCTTTGGAATAAAATCGTATTTTATCGCGCATTTTCTTCCTTTTTGCTTCTTAGCTAACAAATCAATTAAATTGTAATTATTTTTAAGATTCTTTCTTGTGTTTTTGGACAATAACATAACATCAAATTGTAACAAAATCCTGCGAGATTCTTAAAAAGAAATCGCGTGGGAATACAAATAAGGTTTTACACAGAAATATTCAAATGCACAATCGTGCCATCTTCTTTTGTCTGTATAGAATCTTGTGATTCTTGCGTATCTTGCGATTCCTCTTCTTGCTTTTTTTCCTTTTCTTGCTCTGGTTCTTTACCATTTCCCTCACGTTCATCGTTTGTTTCAAGCACTTCTTCAGCGGGGCGCACTTCTTGAATCTCGTCTTGTTTATCTTGCATTTCCTGCAAATTTACCATTGCCTGAAAGTCAAGTTTGACTTGAGAATTTGCATGTTGCACAGAACCCACTTGGGCATTTTGATGAATATGAGTGATATTGCCAATAGGAGAAACTGCCATAATTAGTCCTTTTTAAGCTGAATCGTTTGAGCTTTGGCATAAACGACATTTGCACCTAAAGTGATTTTAACAAATTTACGCTTAGTGTAATCCACTGCGTAATTTTCATCACAATCTCTTGTAAATCCTGCTAAAATTTGCGCGGCTTTGCGTAAGATTATATCAGAAATTTTAGCCTTTCCGCAATGGATAATGCAATGCGAGCTTGGGATTCCACGAATATGCAACCAAATATCCTCTGCTTTCGCTACTTTAAGTAATGCAATATTTTCTTTTTCATTTTTACCAATAGAGACTTTAACGCCCTCTATGAAAAAACTTTCAAAGAATTTTTGTTTCTGTTTTGCTTCTTTTATGTTAGATTTCTTTTGCAAATTAGAATCCAAAATTTGTAAATCATTCAAATTTGTTACATTTTGTATCATTTGAAGCAGTTTTTGATAAAAAAAGATTTTTTCCTCCAAATTGCGTGTTTGTAGATGAATATTTTTGGCTTTTTTGGCAAGTTTTTTGGAGTTTTCAAAGAAAATTTGCGCTGTATGGCTCAAAGAATGCGCTTGCAGAGGCAAGAGAATTTTCTCATTTTCCAAGCAAATTTCTCTTTCCTTAAAATCTGGATACAAATAAAGATTTTGTAAAATCAACTGCCCCAAATAAGCTTCTTTTTTTGCATTGTTTTCTAAGGTACTCCTATCTTCTAAGGATTCCAAATGGTATTGTAATTGGGCTATTTTTTGGGAAAGGTGCGCACTAGACTTGGCAATCTTTGCCTGCAAATCTTTTGCCTTTAGAATCTTAAAGTTGTTTTCAAGTGTGGCAAACAACTCTCCCTCTTCTTTCAGCATTGGCGTATTTGTAGGCTGTGGTAGCGGCAAAAGAGGTTTTGTGATTCTTACTTCACGAAAAGACTGCTCTTTGGTAAGATGTCGCAGGGCATCTAACACAATATTTTTGGAATCTAGCAAAATCAGATTCGTATTTTTACCCGTAAATTCAGCCTGCAAGACGACTTGGGAAGTTTTATAGCTGTTTTTGGTTTCCAAGACAAGTTGCAAAATACGATTATTACCATCTACCTTTGCATCTACAATCCAAGAATTAAAGCAATATTTTTGCAAGCTTTTATCAAAAGGAGCTTGATAAACTTTAGAGCAAAGGAGCGTTTCTTGCGTGATAAAAATCGTGCTTTTGCCCTTACTTAAATCCACAAAAAACAAATCGCCATTGATATCAATTTTAAACAAATTGTCCGCGATTCTATAAATAGAGCGCAGCTTAAGGGGTGGCGTTTGCTTTAAATAATGCGCAAATTTTCGCAATGTTAAGAGATTCATATTGGAATCTTAAGATTTTTTGTATTGATTTCCCTCAATACATTTCATAGCAAAATCCAACGCCTCTTTTGTGATTTCATTACCACTAATCATACGCGCAATCTCGCGGATTCTGCCCTCTTTGTCCAAAGGAATGATTTTTGAACCTTGCGCACCTTTTTGAACCAAAAAATGTGTATCAGCTAAACTTGGCATATGGGATTGATGAGAAATCGCAAAGATTTGATAATTTTCAGAGAGTGTCTTAAGAGCTTCTGCGACCCCTTGGGATTCCTCGCCACTTAAATTCGCATCTACCTCATCTAAAATAATAATGGCTTGATTTTTTTCTTGCACGCTTTGTGTAAGCAAAAGTGCAAGACGAAATCGGTTAAACTCCCCTGCACTAAGATTTTTAAGCACAGTATTTAGGGAAATCTCCAAGATTTGATTGCCAAAAGGCTGATAGGATTCCACCTCTTCAATAGGATGTAAAGCAACTTCTGCCTTAGGCATTTTAAGGGATTCTAACGCATTACTTAAAGTTTCTTTAAAGCTAGAAAGATATTTTTCTCGTAGCTTTTTCAAAGCATTCGCGCTTTCTACCAAACTTTTTTTAGCAGATTCAAATTGCAAAGTAGAATCTTTTAAAATAGAATCCAAATTTTCATATTTTTCTAATTCTTTCTTTTTAGATTCCAAGTATTCCAATGCCTCCTCTACACCTCCATATCTATGCTTTAGCGCACTTAGAGATTCCAAACGATTCAAAATCTCTTCAGGATTAATATTCTCTAACTCCCCCAATCTCTCACTTTCTTGCTCACACAATGCCTCTAACTCGTTTAAGGCATTCAAAATCGTATCATTTTCACTTCCAAGCAAGTTTAGAAAATGGGAAACTTTGGAGCGATGACTTAAAAACTCTTGCACTCCTTGCAGACTTTCATTGATTTTTTCTTTCTTTGAAATCTCTTTTTTGAGCTCCAAAAGCTCCTCATATTCCCCCTTTTTTGGATTAAGGGATTCTAACTTTTGAATCTCAAAGCGCACAAATTCCTTAAGCTCTGCAACCTTTAATGCTTCCTCTTGCAGTTTTTTAAGCGCAGCCTTTGCATCTAAAAATTGTGCAAAAGAATCCTTATAAGCCTGCAATAAAACCTTGTATTTAGAATCCTTAGAGGAACAAAAAGAATCAAAAATCAAAAATAAATTTTCTACACCTATCACATCGTCCGCTTTAGTGCTTAAATGCTTCAAAAAGGGGGCAAAAAGTGCTTGAACTTTCTTTTTAGGGACATTTTGCGCATTCAAAAAAAAGCGAATCTTGTCTTTTTTGGTCAAAGTCAAAATCATCTCTCCCTCATCAAAAAGCCCCTTAAACTCCTCTCCAAATCCTTGTAATTCCAAAGTTGCTTCTAAAACTTGCGCATTGCATTCACGCAAACCAAAAAGAGCAAGGATAGATTCCATAAGCACGGATTTCCCTGCTCCACTTGCCCCGCTAAAAACATTAAAATGCGCACTAGGGGAAAAAGTTATTTGTTTAAAAATTGGGGAATCTTTAATGGTGATTTGATGAAGGAGCAACTTTTGCATTATTCAAAATCTCCCCAATGGAATTTTTCTTTCAAGATTTTAAAATAATCCCAATGTGCATTATGAATCAGTTTCACGCCATTATCTTGAACGCGAATTGCGATTTTCTCACCAAACTTCAAGGGCTTGCTCTCTTGTCCATCAATTACTACATTGCAACGTCCTTGCTCACCAAGCTCTACTTGAATCTCAAAACTACTTGGTAAAATCAGCGGACGCTGTGTCAAAGAATGCGCACAAATGGGAGTTAAAAGCAAATTACGAGAAAAGGGATAAACCACCGCACCGCCTGCGCTAATATTATACGCCGTAGAACCCGTAGGTGTAGCGATAATCAATCCATCGCCATAATACGCATTAAAATATTCTCCATCAATATATGCTTTTAAATAAATCATAGAAGCTTCGTCTAAACGCGTAAGAATAATATCATTTAAGGCAAAAAAACTCGCATTATTCTTTTGATTGTTTTGTATTTTTCCCTCTAGCATCATATGATTTGCGATATTGTAATTTCCTGTTTTAAGATGAGGCAAAAAGGATTCCACTTCGTCTTTTTGCAAATCCGTAAGGAATCCCAAATGCCCCATATTAATGCCCAAAATTGGCTTACCAAATGCGAAAGAACGTCGTGCGGTTGAAATCAATGTGCCGTCTCCTCCAATGGAAATTAACGCATCGCATTGCATACAAAGCTCTTCAAAGTTCAACCCACGCATACCAATCATTCCCGCACTTAAAGAATCCAAAATAACATTAAAACCTAAATCCAAAGCCAAACTTTGGAATTCTAAAAAATAAGCTTTCAATTCCGGAGTTGAAGGGCGCAAAAACACGCCCAAAGTGTGAATGGGGGGATTTAAATTCATTTTATTCAACAAAATAAGCTTTAATGCTGTATCCGCGTTTATTTTCTAACTGCAAGCTTGGACCCTCAAACACTGTTGCATTAGGGATTTTGGCATTAATTGCACGAATCGCGTTCCACGCGCGGAAGCTTGCAAGTCCCTCTTGCTTAAGCTCTGGCGACAATCCACGATAAGGATTCGTATCTACGATTCCTTGCACTTCAAAGGCAACAACACGCTTATCTGCTTGCAATTCTTTATCTACTTTTGTCGCAATGGAGAGCAAGCAACTTTGTGGAATCTCCCAAGTTCCAACTCCCATAGAAAAACATTCGGTAATGATTTGTTTTTTAGGCTTAATTGTGTAGCGCAACCTAGCCATTGTATTGGAGTTTGCACTATTTGCGTTTTGCATTTCTTTGACAGATAAACTCAAGCTATCTACAGACTGCGAAAGCGTTGCAAGCTCTTTTTCTTTTTGATAAAGTGCTTCTTGTAGGCGTTTAATCTCCTCCTCTTTAGCAAACTCACTTATGGCTTCCCTTTGTGATTCTACGATTCCATTTTGCAAATTAGGTTGTGTTTGGAATCCCAATATTTCTTGTGCTTTGCTTAGTAAAGCTTCTCCACTAGGTTGTGTAAGAAAATAATATCCTCCACCAAAAATCAGCCCAACTAGCACGATAAGCAAAAACAAATACGCCAAAAAACGTCCTTTATTAGAATCTTCTTGGGAATCCTCTAAAGAATATTCCACATATGCTTTCTCCTTTGGCTTTGCCGATTGTTTCTCTTGTGGCTCGCCTTTAAATTCCTCAAAACTATCAAAAATATTGTCTGGAATCGTGGTAGAAAATACATCTTCATTTGAATTAGGTTCTTTTTGTGTTGCATTAGACATTTTCACTCCTTATGCTACGCGTTTGAAATTGGATTTAATATTTTCATACGCTTCGTTAATTAAGCGGAATTTTTCCGCATAGCCATCAATAATTTTTTTATCTTGCCCATAAACATTGTCTGGGTGATAGATTTTAGCAAGTTCAATATAACGATTTTTTACACATTCAAAATCATCATTATAGCCACAACCTAGAATCTTATAGCTTTTTTTAAGGATTTTTTCCTCTTTGGTTAAATATTCCTCAAAGCATTCAAAAGTATTGTGCGTTTTAAAAGTTTCGTAATCAAAATCCAACACAATATTATGAATCACTTTGATTGAAAGTGCGCCGATGAGCTTCTCCCAAAAATAAGGGCTACTAGAATCCAAGAAAATCTCCTGTCTTGTATAGCTTAGCACAAATTCTTGAAATAAAGAACTCAAATATCTTCTTGCAAGACGACTTGGACGATTGAGTTTCAAGCATACTTGCGAATTACCAAAAGAGCTTTGAATAATCTGCAAAGACACAATAATATGTTCCAATACCGCCCGATTTTCAATCATTTTAATACGAATAGGCAAATAACTGCTATCAATAATTGTTTGGAAATCCTCGCTGTCTTTTTTGGCTTCCTCTTGCATTGCGACATGGTATGCCCAATTCAAAAAATAGTCTTTTTTGTAACGTTCGCCATCGTCTAAGATTAGCACAGAGCTTGAAAGACGATAGGCTTTGGAAAAATGCTTATAAGCAAAATCCACCGCACGTTTTAAAAATTGCGATTCTTTTTCGATGCTGATTTGAATGTATGGCTCTAAGAGCTCTACTTTCATAAACTTCCCTTCAGTCTTTAATCCTAAATTCGTCGCCATTATTGGCGTGTTAAAGTAGATTAAGCAATTCTAATTCCACTTTTTTATTTTTGAATATCAACACTCTTTTGCTCTGCCTTAATTGCTGTGAGATTCTGCATAATTTTATCTATTTCTTTCTTAAGTTCAAAAGAGGCTTGCGTAATTAATTGCATTTTATCCTGTGTGGTTTGTTCGTTTTGATTCAAAAACTGCGCATAAGTTTTTTTAAGGCAATTCATTGGTCCAAAAAGACGCGCTTGAAATTGTTCAAAGCAAAAAGTTTCATTTAAACTCTCTCGCACATTTTCCAAAGTCGGATTAAACAAGGCAAACTCCTCTTGATTTTCTCTATGCTTAGTGATTGCATTTTTAATCTTTAAATCCAAACGATTCAAAGTCAAATCTATTGCATTATTATAGCTAAGAGCTAGAAAATTGCTTAAGACATTCAATTCACTACGCAAATAAGAGGTTGCAACAAGAGCATTTTTGTTAAAATCATCTAGTAGATTTTCGTAACAATTTTGAGCAAATTCTCGCAAATTTCCCAATGCTTGACTTTGAGGTGCGACAAGATAAAGCTCAATATTTTTGGGGGCATTATGCTGCCATTTTGCTAATTCTTGTTTTAAGGCATTGGTATTTTGCCCAATAGAGCGCACAAACAAATCCAAAAAGTTCTTAATTTTCACACTTAGCGCCTTATAATCTTTCACTAATTGCGTATCTTGGTTTTGTAATTCTATATGTAGCTTTTCTATTGGGAGAATTACCACTTCTTTATTAGTTTCAACAGACTTTGTGCGCAAAAGACCTTTTTCTTTTTGTGCAAAAGTAAAGGGCTTTTTCTCCAATGCGCTAAAGATTCTTTGCGCAAGCGTATCTAGCCACAAATCCAACCCGATATATAAATCATTAAAGATTTTTTGTTCCTTTTCTTGTGAAAGAGCGCAATTTGCAATACACTCTTGCAGGTTTTTTTGTAAAGTTCTTTGCAAGATTAAATAACATTGGTTAATTTTATGATATTGTAAATGTAGCAAAATGTGCATTTCGCGAAGTTTTTTAAGTGTGCTATAAGATTTAGCAAAACTTGCCTTGGGCTTAATAGTCTGATTTAGAAAGTCAAAAATCAAAGGCATATTAGAATCCTGCATTCGCTGTTCCGCATTTTGAGAGTTTAATGTTTCTAATTCTTGCCAAATTCCCTCTTGTAAATTCTGATAAGTTGCATTCAAAGATTCCATAATATCTTGCGGATTTTGAGACTTTTTAGAATCCCCATTAGAATCCTGCAAGGCAAGCGTTTGGATTATTTGCGCAAAAGAAAGAAGTTTGTTCTCAAGGAATTTTTGCGGGGTATTTAATCTTGCGCTTAATGCGAGTTTAGCAGAGATTGGAATCACTTCAGAGAAAATTCCCTCAAATGCCACTTTTGCATATTCTAAGCTTGTTTGCACTTCTTGTTCGTCTTTTAGTCTGTCCTTTTGATTTAAAACACAAAGACTTTTTTGCGCAAAATGCGTAATAAACTCTTTGAGTAACGCTTTTTCACTATTTTTTCCCGCATTATCAATAAGAGTGAGCCAAATAATTCCATCTACATTTTCTAAGATTTTTAATGTCGTGTGTGTATCATCAGAATTTTGAGAATTAAAGCCCGGTGTATCCAAGAAATTAATTTCTTTCAAAAACAAAATCGGGGCATAAAGACAAAAATGATGGATATTTTGAGAATTTTCACGCGAGAGTTTATGCAAAAAATCTATATTTTGTAAGACTTTGCGCCCATCTTTGTAGAGAATTTCTAAAATATAATCCTCTCCATAACAAATTTTGCATACTTTTGAGGTAATCGGGGTAATCCCTGTAGGTAAAATATCCTGCCCCAAAAGTGCGTTTAAAAAAGTGCTTTTACCACTTGAAAACTGCCCGATAATTGCAATTTGCATAGGCTCTACTTCTTTTTGCTGTAAATTTTCAAAAAAACTCAAAGTATAATCACTAGGATTTAAATTATCTTGACAAGCAAGAATCAGTCTTTGCGTAGGAGATTTTTGTGCAATTTTTGCTTGCAAGATTTCACATTCTTTTAAATATTGTTTTAGCATTTTGCGCTCCTTGTAGCATAGCTTTGCAAGGCTTTAAAACTCTGCAAAGCCTCCTCTAATGCTGCTTCGTTTTGATTTAATAAACTTTCCTTTTGGGATTTTTCTTGCGCACTATTTTGTGAATTTTGCAAAGCATTTTGCAAAATTTTTGCTTTGTTTTCCAAGTCCATTTTTAAATTTGTCTCTAAATCCTCAAGAAAATTTTTAAAATTCTCTGTGAGTTTAGATTCTAATGCCTTATTCTGTGTGATAATCATCGCAAAAAACTCCACAAACCCCGCTTCAAAATCTAAATCCAATGCGCTTTTAAGCTCACTTCTTTGATTTTTGCCAAACTTTTGCACGGATTTTGTGATAGATTTTAGAATCTTTAATGCAGTTTTTCTTAAAAGACTTTCATCAAAATGAAGATGAAAATTCTCCAAAATGCTAGAGTCTTTTTCTCCTACTTGCACCTGCGTTTCAAACTGACTTTGTAACTGCGTAATCTTTTTGTCCAAACTTTGGGTGCAAAAACGCAAAATATCACTCAAAGTATCTTTTAACCCCAAATCCAAGATTCTTTGCAATCGCTCATAACTTGGCGTTTTACCCTTATCATAATCATAAACAATATCCGCAAAAATCCTTTCACTCAAAATATTTTTAGAAAGTTCTAGCTTTTGATTAAGTTCCTTTTGCAAAGTTTCAAGATAAGTTTGTAATTGTTGCGTCGCATTGTTTAGGGATTCTTTAGTTTCTTGAAGTTTTGTCAGACTCTGCTCTTGCTCTATTTTGGCTTCCTCTATAAGTTTTTTAATCTCACTTTCTTTAGCAAAAAGCAAACTTTTTTCTAAAACACAAGCCGATTTGATGTTTTCAAAAACTCGCACAAACCCTTGCGCACTTAAAAAAATCAAGTCCTTTGCTTTGGTGCTATTACCACCCAACAAGGTTTGATTGAGATAATCAAGCAACGCATTAAAATTGGACGATTCTAGGCTAAAGCCTAATTCTTTTGCTTTTTGTGGATTGGTTTGAGCAAGCAAGGCAGGATAGCTCGCAAGCGCAATAAAATCTACCCTTTGGAGCATTAATTCCGCATTGTCTTTAGACATACTCTGAATTAAACGCGCTTTAATGCTTTCTCTCGTGTAATTCAGAGCAGATTCTAATTCTTTTGTCTCTAGCAAATCCGCGTGCGTTAGGATAATCAAAATCCTTGAGAGATTCGCATTTTGCAAAGTTTGCAAGATAAAATCCACATCAATTTGTGTCGCACTCTGTGCCGCATTCATTGCGTGAATGAGCAAATCACAACCCAAAATATAGTCTTTGGTGATTTCCTCTCTTTGCACGATAGGGTCATCAAGTCCGGGCGTATCTACGATTTCTACTTTATTTTCCAAGAATTTCAGAGGAGTAAAGAGTATGGTTTCCTTGATGAGATTACATAATCTGCTAGAATGATTTGCCGAAGTGTATTTGGGTAAATCTTGCAAAGAAATCTTTAAACTCTGTGTAGAATCCTGCACAAATTTCTCCAAAACCTCTTTAAATTCCGCATTATTTAAAAGTTCAGCAAGTGTAGAATCTTCTATTGTAGATTTCAAATCTTCCCATTCTGCCTTGTTCCAAAAGCTCACTTGCGCACTAGGTGTTTGAGCGTATTTTAGAAGCGTCAAGCTTGCAGTCTCTGGAATCGTAGAGCTACCCAAAATCTCCTGCCCCAAAAGTGCGTTTAAAAGCGTGCTTTTCCCTGCGCTTAACACACCTGTGATTCCGATAGAAAAATGCTGATTTTTAAGCTTTAACAAAAGAGATTCCAACTCCGCTAAACTTGAGGAGAGGTTAAGAAGATTCTGCGCTTGCATTGCCTGCAAAACTGCCTTTTTTTGCTCTAGGAGTTTTAGACTATTTCCCCAAAAATCTTGCAAAAAGTTTGAATCCAAAGTGGATTCTTGTTGTTTTTGTAGAATCTCTACTTCTTTGATTTCTTGATGTGCAATCCTTTCTAAATGCGCCTTGATTTGTTCTAAAAATTCTCCTTTTGCAACCTTATGTTGCTCCAGCAAAGCAAGGTTTTCCAAAACTTTTTTGAGCAGATTTTGCGTTCTTTTTGGCTCTCTTTCAAAGGCTTTATGAATATTGAGAAGCAAGGTGTATTGCACCTGTAAGATTCCTTTAAAGCTTAAGGTTTTGCAATATTTTTCACAAAGATTTTGTAGCACAGCACTCTGCCAAAAAACATTAAAACTATGCAAATCTTGACTTAAAAAAATCGCTACAATCTCACTTGCTTTTTCGCTTTCTAAAATATGCAAATTCCCTAGTGGCACGATTTCTTTAAAGATTGATTCTAAATATTCCCCTAGCTCTTTCATTTTGCCTCCTTAAAGATTGGACTAATTTTATAAAACATTAACGCACTTGCAAACAAAATCCCACTCAAAAACAAACAAAGCACTTCCCAACCGAAATGATAATAAAGATAACTCGGCATTGTCGTGCCAATCGTGCCACCTGTATAATAAAACGCAAGATACAAGCCATTTGTGATTCCCTTTTTCTCACTAGAAATAGAATTCACAAATGCAGACAAAACAGAATGCACAATGAACATTCCAATACAAATCACAAACACCGCAAAAAAGAGCCACCAAAAGCTTTTGATTAGCATAATCAAAGGTGCGATTCCAAAAACCACAAAGCCAAAAATGATTGCACGCAAATCCCCTCCAAGCAACCTTTTAATGCGCCCGACCAAAAGCGCGGCAACAATGCCAATAATATATCCTAGATACAAAAAACCAATCTGTGCTGGGGTAATGTCTGGGTTTAAGGCTTTGATTTCAAAAGGCATAAAGTTTAGCGCGCCTTGAAAACAAAACAACACCAAAAAAGCCCCCGCATAAAGCACTGCATATCGCTTATCTTTCAGTAGCTCCAAAACAATTTTTGGTGTGATTTTTGCATTTGTCATTTGGGAGCTTTGAGGAATCCTAAAAGAAAGAATCGCAACCACCAAAGTAGTAATTCCAAGTGCAGCAAAAGTGAATTGCCACGAGGAAATAGAAGTAATAAACCCGCCTGCTACGCGCGAAAGTACACCTCCAAAAACCGTGGCAGCAACATAAAGGCTGACATATTTTTGTATATTTTGCATATCAATGCGCATTAAAGTTGTCAAAGTCGCTGTCAAGGCAGCTGGAATCGCGAGAGCTTCTAACAAACGCAAAGCAAGAAAAGTCCTATAATCTTGCGCAAAACAAAGCAAACATTGGAAAACGCCAATCATTCCTAAAGAGACAAACAACACCTTGCGTGTATCAAATTTTTCCAACAAATAACCATAAACAATGGGGGCAAAGGCAAGTGCGAGCAACACAACAGAAGTAAAAAGCGTAACTTGTGTGATAGAGATTCCAAACTCTTCCATAAAAAGAGGTTGCATAGGCTGTGTGATATAAAGGCTAGAAATCGTTACCATAGCACTTAGCAGGACAACCAATACAATATAAGTTTTCAAAATTGATTCCTAAAGTTTTGTAAAATTCTAAAACAAATTTGCTAAAGATTCTTTGATTTTGGGATTTTTTTATTTCATTTTCTTATCAATTAAACTATTTTTATTAAAAGATTTTGAAGTATAATTTTGTGGGGTGTTACCACAGGCTGACACCCTGTGGTAAAATCTATGCCCAAAAGGACATATGATGAGTATCACTAAATTCATCATCGTGGCAATTATACTGCTTTGTATAATTGTTGTCAAGGCTTATTAGCCTCGCCCTGCTTTTGCAGGGTAATGATGAATTGAACCTGTGGATTCTACTTCCACTCAATCAATAAAGATTCTACTGCGTCATTGCGAGAAAATTTGTAAAATTTTCGTGGCAATCTATAATGTTGGACTTTAAAAAAAATAATATAATAAAATCGTAAAAAGAATAAAATAGAAAGTAAAACGAGATTCAAATTACAGATTATTTCAGGCAAAGCCCTTGCAAAGAAAGAAATAAAAAGAAAATAAGAAAGATGATGAGGGAGAACCCTCATCAAAGGAGAAACACTAGAAGCTGTATTTTACTTCTACACGCACTCTTTGGCGAGTTTCATCGTCGTTTGCATTATAAGTAGTAGCAGTAGCAACACCAGCAGCATCAATGGAGTATCCATTTACAGCATAACCATCCGCATCAGTCATCAAGTAAGCATAGTAGCCACTAATTGTAAGGTTTTTGTTGTGTTTCCAGCTGATTCTTGGAGTGATTTCTTGGAAATCTGTATCTTTAATTGTTACATTTCCTGAAGTTACTTCGTTGTTACCCCAAACATAATCTAGTCCGATTCTTAATCTGCTATCTACCATAGAATAACCGATTGCACCATAGAATACACTGATTTCTTGTTCATTTCCGAAACCATGCACGCCTCTTGGTAAGAGTGCAGAAGTGCTAATGCCTGTTGCATTATTTTGCCACCAGATTGCTCCAGCGTATTTGAATGCTGTGCCATCATCGTTCAATGTTACTGCTGTTCCGTCTTGGAAGTTTGTAACCCAACCAAGTTTAACATCTAGTGGAACATTATACTCTTGAGCGAAGTTTGCACCTAAGTTAAGCACGAACAAGTCGTTTGCTTCAGCAATGTTTGCTCTGTTGGCGACACTACCAATTTGCAAGTTGTTTGTACCAACTACGCTAGGGTGTAATGCACCTAGAATAGAACTATTGCTATTGTCTAGTTTAGCTAAAGCATATTGTAATGCAACATCAAAAGTAGCATTGTTCCAGCTTAATTCACCAAATCCTAGTGCATCTACTGCATCTTGGATATAGAATCCCCAAAGTTGAGCACCAAAGTGTCCATAAGCTGTATCTACACCATAGATACCTGCAAGAGCATAGAGGGGTTTAGTGATAGAACCGCCATCATTACCACCTGAAGTATAACCTCTTGTTAATTCTAAGTCATCAATTGCCCAAGAGTCAAATGCACCTGCTGCAAAAGTAAAGCCTTCTAAATCACTATTAAGAGCTAGGATACCTGTTCCTCTATCATCATCGCCTGCGTTTGTTACAGGAGTAGCTAATCTTTGCTTACCAATAATAACAGTTGTAGCTGTGCTATCAGGAGTAATCACTGCATTGAATGTGCTAACACCAAAGCTTCCGTCTTTGCCTGAACCTTCACCATCACCTATACCGGGATAAGTGTTTCCGTGATTTACATTGTTGGATTCGTTGTTGTAAAGAATTCCTAAGTTGAATGCAACATTATCAGCTACAGGAGCTTTGAAGTCTGCTACTGCTTTCCAGCGGTGAGTAGCGTTGCTATTAGCCACAGAATCTTTATTGAATCCATTGGCATCATATCTATCATCATTGTATCTGTATCTTAGATACCCACTAACATCAATTCCCTTAATTGCATCTTCTAAAGGTTGAGCAAAACTCGCAGTAGAGAATGCACCCAAAGCAACACTTGCTGCTAAACTAAGTTTTAGAAATTTCATTTTAATCTCCTTTTTGTTAGAATTTCGAAATTACAACTGCTTTAGAGCTTAGGCAAAGCTTTTGTAAGCTTCACCCTCACCCTAATCAATCAAGTAAGATCTAGCTTTGGAATATTCTAACCTAACAAAGCTAGACCAAAATTTTAGCAAATAGGGGGGGGGGGGGTGTCAAGTGCTTTTTTAAGAAATTTTTAATTTAATGTGTTTCTCTGCTTTTTTCTTTTTGTGTTTTGATTGCTTGAAAGTTCATTGTTTGCATTGTTT